>NZ_WJWY01000041.1 GCF_010367435.1 Fusobacterium sp. IOR10 | reverse complement strand
TATTGATTATTATAATAATCAGAGAATTAAAATAAAATTAAAAGGATTAACTCCTGCAGAATACAGGAATCAATCCTTAAATTAAATATTAAATTTCATGTCCAAGAAAATGGGTTCACTACATTTAGGATATTCTTTTTTTTAGTTTCTTTATTTTGCAATTATATAGTATCTAAAGGGATATCGTTTTCAATTAAAGTTTCAAAAGTCTCTCTTTTTATAGATAGTTGTGATTTTGAATCTTTTACAAATACAACAGCAGGTCTTACAAGTTTATTATAATTATTAGACATAGAATAACCATAAGCTCCAGTTGTTGAAACTAAAATTAAATCGTTGTAATTGGTTTTAGCTAAATTACAATTTTTAATAATTAAGTCTCCAGATTCACAACATTTACCAGCAATGGTAGCTGTTTCAGTTAAAGGTTCATTTAACTTATTAGCAACAACTGCTTCATATTTAGCTTGATAAAGGGCAGGACGTATATTATCACTCATTCCACCATCTATAAAGACATATTTAAGTCCACTAAATGTTTCCTTTGTATATCCAACTGAGTATAAAGTGCTTCCAGCATTACCTATAATACTTCTTCCTGGCTCAATTGTAACCTTTTCTAAAACAACATTTTCTTTTATTGAAGTTTCTTCAATATGTTTAATCATTTCTTGCATAAAGTTTTTAATATTTATTTCAGTATCTTCTTTAGTATAGTAAACTCCAAATCCTCCACCTAAATTTATTTGAGGAATTTTAATGTTTAAAGTTTCAGATGCTTTTTTTAGAAATTTAATCATAACTTCAATTCCTTCAAGGAAAGCTTTAGTATCAAAAATCTGAGATCCAATATGACAATGAAAACCAAGTAAGTTTAAATTTTTATTATTAGAAATTTCTTTAATAACATCAAAAATTTTGTCATCAAAAATTGATTCTCCAAATTTAGAGGAATGTTTAGATGTTTTAATGTATTCATGAGTATGTGCATCTATTCCAATGTTTAATCTAAGCATAACATCCATAGTTTTATTTTCTTCTTCACAAATATTGCTAAGATTGTTAATTTCGTCAACGTTATCTAGTATAACACTTCCAATATTATAATCTACGCACATTTTAAGTTCTTCAATAGATTTATTGTTTCCATGCATATGAACTTTGTTCATTGGAAAATTACTAGCATGAATAGTATAAAGTTCACCAGCAGATACTGCGTCCATGCTTAAATCATACTTATTTAGTAGTTGGCAAATTCCCTTTGATAAAAAAGCTTTAGATGCATAAACAATTTCAGTTTCAAAAGAATTACTTTTAAAATTGTTTTTATAACTTAAAATATTGTCTTCAACTAGTTGTTGATCTATTATATATAGAGGGGTTTTATATTTCTGAGCTAATTTTTTAACAGAAACTCCTCCTATTTCAAGTATACCATTGTTATTGTTCATAGTACCAAAATATCTCATAAAATACCTCCATAAAAAATTGTTACAATATTATATATTAAAAAAAGGAAATAGTAAAGGAATAAAATTAGTCAGTTATTTTTTTCCCAATATAAAGAATTAAAGCATTTATAAAGAAGGCTGAAATAGATATGTAATTTCCAATATCTCCCCCATATTTTTTTCCAATTAATGCAATTATTCCTCCAGATAAAATAGCAATAATAACAACTTTTTCTTTCACTCTAAAACCAAATAATCCTATAAAAGTTGGTATTATAAATGCCCCAGAATAAATGGCCAAAGCTGACAAAAGAGTAGAAAGTATATACTTCATTTTAATAGCAACTAATAAAGAAAATAATCCGAAAATGACAATGAATATTCTTGTGAAAAAGATAGACTTTTTATTATGTAAATCTTTAGTGAACACCTGTGTAAAAAGTGATGCTGCTGTAAGTAAAGTTGTATCAGCAGAAGAAATTACAGCAGATAATAAAGAAAAATAAAGAGTAATAGATATTATATTTGGTAATTTATTTTTAGCTATTAATAGTAAAATTGAATTGTTAGCAATATTTACATTACTAAAAATCTCTTGTCCATATATTCCTATTCTAGTTAAAATATAAGCAAGGGGTAATAAAACAGCAACAGCAATAATTATAGATTTTTTCATAACTTTTTCATCCTTAGCACAAAAAAGTCTAGAATAAATATCAGGACCAACTACAAAGGTTGTAGAGTATGACAATACCATAACTAATATATCTGTAGGTGTAAATGTATTATTAATAAGAGGCAATGGGTTTATATTTATAGGTTGTGGAGCAATATAAATATAAGTTGCAACAATACCTAAAATAATAAATAATAGTTGAACAAAATCAGTTTTTATAATTGAAAGTTGTCCCCCAAGTATAGTATAAACAATAAAAACCACACCACTGATAATAACTCCACTAGTATAATTAAATGTAGTTAATATGGAAATAATTTTAGCAGCTCCCATAATTTGTGAGGCAACTATTCCTGTCCAAGCCACTGGAATAAGAAGAGAAGCAAGTTGCTTTACATTGTTTCCATAAAATTCTCCTAACATTTCTGGCAAATTAAATCCTTTAAAATCTTTAATATGATTTATTAGAGGATATAGCAGAGTCATACCAAAGGCTGCGCATAAAAGCAACCAAGAGCCAGCCCATCCCTTTAAATAAGCGAAATTAACACTTCCTATTATAGCTGAGCTTCCTAGTACAGAAGCAAGCAAACTTCCAGAAACTTGAAGTACTCCAGCTTTTTTTCCAGCAATAAAAAAATCTTTGTTATTTTTTATTTTTTTAAATGAATTAATTCCAATAAGAATAACAACAACAAAATAAATCATTAAAATAAACTCTTTCATTTTTTTCTCCTTTATAAATTAAAATCAACCAACATTTTACTTTTTATTTAGAAAAAAATCAAATTTAATTTTAAATTTTTTTTAATATTTTATTTGTTTTTTTTAATATTTAAAAAAAACAAATCGCTTACGCTTGGTATATTTTGAATTAAAACAGTACAAATTAACGGACAAAACACCGATATAGTATTATTTATTCAAAAAAATAAGTTGAAATTATATAAAAATATGCTATAATCATCTTGTAAGGAAAAAAATTTAACAACCCCATACTCCCTACTTAAATAGCTGTTATTGTCTCGCCCACAATATTAAAGCTACTTAATTTTTATGAAACAGAGGAGCATTTATAAATGCTCCTCTGTTTTATTATTATAAAATAATATCTTTTTCTTTAGAAAAATATTTATAAAATATAAAACTACAAAGTGGTAATAACCATAAATAAAAAGCAAAGGGAATAAATTTAATACTTCCTATTCCAAGCATTGTACAAGGAACATAACAGGCAATATTCCATGGTATAACTGGAGCTAAAACAATTGCAGTGTTTTCTAAATCTTTTGCAAATTCTATTCTAGGTATTTTTTTATTGTCATAAACTTCTTCCATTATTTGTTCTGTCATAATAACAGCTATAGTTTGATTAGCTCCAACCATTGAAGTTATAAGACTTATAAAAATAGAATGGGAAAATAAATTTGATCTAGTTTTAATGGTTTTTATTTTTGATTTAATAAATTGCATAATTTTTAATTGTTCAAACATTCCAACAAGGGAACAAGAAATTATAATCAAAAAGCCAGCATTGACCATTGAAATAATACCTCCACCTTTTATTATTTTTTCCAGTGGTGTTTTATCAAATTTATAGAATCCAAATAATATATAATTAATTATTTTTAGAAAGGATTCTTTTTGAATGAAAAAAGCAACAATAGAAGCAATAACAATACTTACTCCCATGGATATTTTTACATTTATTTTAAGAAAAGAGAAGACAATTATAGAAATAATTGGAATAAATATACTTAATGAATTTAAATTGTATGAGTTAAAGATTAAAGTTGATAGCTGACTTTCAGCTGTATCTAAAACATATTTTTGAGATAATAAAAAATATGCAAGGCATGTTATAAGAAATGGTATAATCATTGATTTTATCATATTTTTTAAATTATCATATATGTTAACTGAGGTTAAAGAGGCTATTAAATTACAACTAGAGGATAAAGGGGACCATCGATCTCCAAAATATATTCCTGAAAGAATTGTAGCTCCAACAATATTTGGATTTAAATTTCCACTTCTAGCAATGGCCATAAGAGCAACTCCTATTGTACTTGCAGCTCCAAAAGAACTTCCTAAAAAGAAAGAAACAAAACAACTTATTAAAAATGAAAATAATATAAAAATTTTAGGATTAATAAATTTTATCCCATAATAAACTATTCCTGGAATAGTCCCAGAAGCAATCCAACTAGATGTAAGAGCTCCAACAAAAATAAAGATCAATAGTACAACTTTAGATTTGTGGCTATATTCAAAAGAAATATTAATTATTTGATTTATTGAAGTTCTTTTAGTAAGAGCAAGTAAAACAAAGATTAAGTAAACAGATAGAACCACTATCCCAAGTGTAAATTTAAATTTTAACATATAGGTTAAAATTAATAAAATTATTCCAAAATAAGTTATCTTTTTCATATTACCTCCAAATAGATTTTAATTATATTAAGATTATATATTATTAAAGGTATTAAGTAAAATTCTTTTTATTTGAAAGTATTTTAAATGAAAATTAAATATAAAAGCCAAGGAATAGATTATTCATCTACTCCTTGGCTTTTATGAATTTATTGAAAATTATAGAAATTTAATTCCACTTTTTTTATAATGGTCAATCATTTCCTTTGGCCAAACAGATGCTTGAACTTCTCCAATATGAATTTTTTCTAAGAAGAATAAACAAATTCTAGATTGTCCAATTCCTCCACCTATTGTATAAGGTAATTCTTTGTTAAGAAGAGCTTTGTGGAAAGGTAATTCTCTTCTATCTTCAGCTCCAGCTATAGTAAGTTGTTTTGCTAGAGATTCTTCACTAACTCTAATACCCATAGAAGTTAATTCTAAGGCACATTGTAATGGTTCATACCATACAATTAAATCTCCATTTAAATCCCAATCGTCATAGTCAGGTGCTCTACCGTCATGTTTTTCTCCAGATTTTAAAATTTTACCAATTTGAGAAATGAAAACAGCTTTATATTTCTTAGCAATAGCATTTTCTCTTTCTTTAGGTGTTAAATCAGGATAAGCATCTTCTAATTCTTGAGAAGTGATAAAAAATATATCTTCAGGTAATTTTTCACTAAGAAGAGGATATTCTCTGTTAATATATTTTTCAGTTTTTTGAAGTGATCTAAAAATACGTTTAACTATTTTTTTCAAAAATTCTAAGTTTCTTTCTTCTTTTTTTATTATAAGTTCCCAATCCCATTGGTCAACATAAATAGAATGTAAAGGATCTAATTCGTCTTCATCTCTTCTAATAGCATTCATATCAGCATAAAGCCCAGCATGCATAGGGAATTCATATTTTTTTAATGCCATTCTTTTCCATTTTGCTAAAGAATGAACAACAGAGAATTCTCCAGGAATAGTTTTAATATCAAAACCTACAGGTCTTTCATATCCATTTAGGTTATCATTAAGTCCAGAAGTATCGCTAAGGAAAAGAGGCGCAGAAATTCTAGTTAAGTTTAATTCATAAGCTATAGAATTTTGGAAGAAATCTTTAACTTTTTTAATACTTACTTCAGTTTCAAATAAGCTTAGTTTGTTTTCATATCCACTTGGTATAATACATTTTTTCATAATAATCACTCCTTTAAAATTTAAATAAAAAAAACCATTTGAGTGTTGCCCCAAATGGTTAAAATTAACAAATTAATCAGGGCTCAAATCTCAATTTTAATAAGATAAAATGGATTTGCCCTCTAAATGCTATAAAACATTAAGTAAGTTCAAATCCCGACATATTGCCATTATTATTATTGTTATTTATAATTGCTGAAATAATATATTTCTTCATATGCCACCTCCGACTTTCTTAATATGTGTAAGAGTATATATTATTTTAACAAATAAGTCAAATAATATTTTTTAAATTTATATAATTATTCTTTCAATTCTGGAGTTAATAACAGTAAGTAACTCATATATATTAAGGGTTGTTTCTTGTTTGGCTAAGGTTAAATTAGGATAAAGAAAAATAGGATCTCCAACTTTAATTTTAGAATCAACTTCAATAAATGTATTATCCATAGTAACTAAAGAAATAGTATATTCTTTATTTCCAATTAAACAAGTTGTACCTTCATTTATTTTTAAGAACCCATCTCCATAACCTATTTTAATTTTTGCAATATACTCATAGCTTTCAATATCTAGATTTTTTTTAGAATTATATGCAAGATAAGAAGAATTCTCAACATTCTTTATTCCAGCAATTTTCCCCTTAAATTTAAATACCTGTCTTAAATTTTCTTCAAAGAATCCTTCCTCTTGTAGTCCATATATAAGCATTCCAATTCTCAAATGAGTTGTATATTTTAGATCCCCAAAATGAATGGTTCCAGCACTATTTTGTAAATGAATCATTTTAAATTTATCCTTACCAAGGGATAAAATAATTCTTTCAAAATCAGCTATAATTTTTTTACCTTTCTCATAATCACATGAAAAAAGATGAGAGTATATTCCTCTGAAAGTAAGAGCTTCCTTATCTAAGATTTTTTTTAATTGTTGAAATTCAGATAGTAATATTCCATTTCTACCAAATCCAAAATCAATTTTAATTGAAATTTGAAGGGGGGATATTCCATAATCAAGAGCTTCACAAAGTTCTGTAATAGTATTTACAGACATTATTAATTCAGAATTTTCTTTAATTATCTCAAGATTACTTTTTCCTATTGATTCAAATATAAGTATTGAAATTTTACCTTTAAAGGATGGGTTTTTCAATATAGAAATCCCTTCACTAAGACGTGCAACAGCAAATTCATCATAATGGTTTTCAAATAATATTTGAGTTATTAATTTAATACTATGTCCGTAAGCATTGGCTTTTACTACAGGAAGAATTTTTTGGTTATATTTTTTTTTAAGATGATTAATATTGTGTAAAAGATTTTCTTTTGAAATTATAAGTTGTACAGAATTTATAGCCATAAAGCCTCCTATGAAATTTAATTTAATGATATTATTGCTAAATTTAATTGAGTAATTGAAAAATCAATATCTTCATTTTTGCATTGTGCAAAACTAATTCTTATATAATTATCAAGAGTAGAAGAAAAAAGGATTCCTGGTAATATTCCAATTCCTTTAGATAAAAGTTTTAGATATACAGCTTTTGATGAAACATTTTCAGGAAGTTTTATCCAAAAAGATAATCCACCTTTAGGCTTATAAAAATTAATATTCTCTATTTTAAGTAGGGAATTATACATGAGAGTTTGTTTATATTTGAAAGAAATTCTAGCTTTTTCCATATGAATGTCCCAATAATTATTTTCCAACAAATATTGGAAAGCTCGTTGGTTTAAACCAGAATGCATAATTTTATATGTGAATTTTCTTAATATTTTAATGTTATCAGTAAGAGCAATACAGGCTAATTTAAGACCAGGCATAAAAATTTTAGAATAACTTTTAATATATATAACTCTATTTTTTGAATCCATTTTTTTTAAAGTTGAAGGTTTTTTCTTAGTGAAATAAATATCAGAAAGACTATCATCTTCAAGTATATGAAAATCAAAATTATTTGATAATTCTAATAATTTTAATTTTTTTTCTTTACTCATTGAAAAACCAGTTGGATTTTGGAAATTAGTCATAGTATAGAAAAGTTTAACTTTATTTTTTAATAATATATTTTGAAATTTTTCTAAGGAATAACCATCTTCAAGTATTGGTATAGAAATAATTTTACAACCAATTTTTTTGAAAGTATTAATAGCTCCTTTGTATGTGGGATACTCAACAACAACAACATCTCCAGGAGATAAAAAAGATTTAGAGAATAAATCAATTCCTTGTTGAGCACCTGAAACTAGATAGAGATTATCTATATTAACAGAAATATTGTCATCAGTTTTTAATTTTTCGCAAATAGTTTTTCTTAAAAAATAATATCCCTTTGGATCCTCATATAAAAATGCATTTTTTTGATCCCTATCAAGAATCACATTAATAGCTTTTTTTAAAATTCCTATAGGAAGTATAGTTTCATTTGGAGTAGCAGAGGAGAGATCTATTTTGAATTCAGGATTGAAATGTCCGTAATTAAATTTTTCAGATTCCATATGATCCTCAAGAAAAATATTTTGATACTGATTTTTATTAATATAAACTCCGCTGCCTTCTTTTTTTATAACAAAGCCATTTTTTTCTAATTCAGAATAAGCTTTGGAAATAGTTGAAGGACTTACATTGATCAACTTAGCTAATTTTCTAATTGGCATAAGTTTTCCAGTTAATTCTGAAGTTTCTATTTTTCCCTTCAAAAAATTATAAATTTGTAAGTAAATTATTTTATTTTTTTTTAACTGAATACATTTGTACATAATTATTTTCTCCTTATTGAAATCAGCTATAGTTAATTATAACAATGAAAAATAATTAATTCAATAAAAAAACCATTCTTTATAAAAGAATGGTTAAAATTTACTAAATGGTGCCTAGAAATAGATTCGAACTATCGACCGTACGGGTATGAACCGTATGCTCTAGCCAACTGAGCTATCTAGGCACGTTTTGGTGGAGATAAGCGGGATCGAACCGCTGACCTACGCAGTGCAAGTGCGTTGCTCTCCCAAACTGAGCTATATCCCCATAAGTGTATTAAATTGTAAGTATGGTGCCTAGAAATAGATTCGAACTATCGACCGTACGGGTATGAACCGTATGCTCTAGCCAACTGAGCTATCTAGGCACATCTTGGTGGAGATAAGCGGGATCGAACCGCTGACCTACGCAGTGCAAGTGCGTTGCTCTCCCAAACTGAGCTATATCCCCTCGAACAAGAAATATAATACCAAATAATGCAAAAATTGTCAATAAAAATTTTTGATTATCTGAAAACTAAATTTAGATTAAGAGAACAAAGCTTATATATCAAATATTTATTTAACTTCTTTTATTAATAAAATTTACAATATTTTTTATTTTATTTGTGGCAAAATTGATTTCTTCCATTGTATTTTTATATCCAAAGGAAAATCTAACAGTTCCAATTTCATAAGTTTTTAAAAATTTATGAGCAAGGGGAGCACAATGAAATCCACTTCTTGTACAAATATTATATTCTTCGCTAAGTATGGAAGCAAGTTCAGAACTAGGTATATTTTTGATATTTATACTTACTACAGGTCCTCTTTTAATATCAAGTTCTCCATAAATTATTATGTCATCAATATTTTTTAAATTTTCTATAAACAAATTAGTAAGTTGAATTTCATGTTCTTGAATGTTATTTAAACCTATTTTATTAATGTAATCAATTCCAGTTCCCAGTGAAATTATTCCAGGAGTATTTAAAGTTCCACATTCTAAAGCTTCAGGCATCACCAAAGGTTGTCTTTCTAATTTAGAGAAGCTACCTGTTCCGCCCTCTAAAATAGGATGAATAGTAATTGATTTATTAACATAAATTCCTCCAATACCTTGTATTCCAAATAGAGATTTATGCCCTGTAAAGCAGAGAATATCAATATTACTTTTAATAACATCAATATCTAAAAATCCAGCACTTTGTGAGGCGTCTACTATAAATAAAATATTATGCTTTTTACATATATTTCCAATAATATCAATATTAAAAATATATCCAGTAACATTTGAAATATGATTGATAACTATGGCTTTTGTATTTTCATTAATTTTATCTAAAATAGACTTTTCTAATTTTTCATCAGAAATTTCTGGAGTTATAAATGAAAGTGCTACATTTTTTTCTTGTTCTAAATAATGTAGAGGTCTAAGCACTGAATTATGCTCTAAAACAGATGTAATAATATGGCAGTTTTTAAAATTACATCCTTTAATAGCTATATTAAGACTTTCACTTGCATTTTTTGTAAATGCTATTTCAAGTGGATTTTTAATATTAAAAAATTTGGCTATTTTTTCTCTAACTGAAAAAATTTCTCGATTAATTTTAATAGCTTTATTATAGGCACTTCTACCAGGGTTCCCGTTTAAATTTTTTAAAACATTTGTAACTTTTTCTATCACTATATCTGGTTTTGGATTAGAAGTTGCAGAATTATCAAAATAATATTCTTTAAGCATAGTATTTTCTCCTTAAAATTTATTTATATTATCTTAAGATTTTATCACAAAAGTTTAACTTCTTCAAAAATATAATTGAATTTCTTTGATAAGTATGATATAACTAAAAGGCTGTATGATATTTTATTAAATAATTTTGGAGGAATAAAAAATGACAAAGAAAGAATTAGCAAACGTACTTTTTGAAAGAGGAACATTTAATTCAAAAGCTGAAGCTGAAAGAAAATTAGAAGCAGTATTAAATATAATGGAAGAAACATTAGTATCTGGAGAAAATATTAACTTTATAGGATGGGGAAAATTAGAGGTTGTTGAAAGAGCTCCTAGAATTGGAAGAAACCCTAAAACTGGAGAAGAAGTTCAAATAGAAGCTAGAAAAAGTGTTAAATTTAAAGCAGGAAAAACTTTATTAGGAAAATTAAACTAGTTTAATTTCCAAATTATTTAAGAGGACGAATAGTCCTCTTTTTTATTTTCTTAAATTTATACATAAAAAAATCTTGCTTATTTTAAAATTATGGGCTATATACAATAGTGTGGATATTTATAAATAAGTTTTTACAGGGGGTTATTTTTATGAAGAATTATACTACAGATAAAATAAGAAATGTAAGTTTTTTAGGGCATAGAGGCTCTGGGAAGACATCTTTAGTTGAATCGTTATTATTAAGAGCTAATGTAATAAGTAATTTAGGAAATATTGATAAAGGAAACACAGTTTCAGATTATGATGATGAAGAAAAATCTAGAAAATTTTCAATAAATACATCAGTAGTATCTCTAGATTATGATGGACATATTTATAATATTTTAGACACTCCTGGATACTTTGATTTTTCAGGGGAGGTTTTATCTGCTTTGACAGTTGCAGCTGGAGCTGTAATTGTATTAGATGCCAGTGAGGGCATAGAAGTAGGAACTGAAAAAGCTTGGAGATTGCTAGAAGAAAGAAAAATTCCAAGAATAATATTTATTAATAAAATGGATAAGGGAGCAATAAATTATAAAAAAATATTAATAGATTTAAAAAGTAAGTTTGGGAAAAAAATAGCACCATTTTCTATTCCATTGGGAGAAGGTGAAGATTTCAAAGGGTTTATAAATGTAATTGAAGATAAATGTAGAATAAATGTAGGAAATCATTGTGAAGATCAGCCTTTAGTTGACCACGAAGATTTTCATAGTATAAAAAATTTACTTTTAGAAGCAGTAGCTGAGACCAGTGAAGAAGCTATGGAGAAATATTTTAATAATGAGGAATTTACTGTTGAAGAAATTCATGAGGGCCTAAGAAAAGGTGTAATAGATGGGGATTTAGTACCAGTTCTAGTTGGATCAGCTACTAATATGACAGGGATACACACTTTATTTCAAATGATATTTGATTATATGCCTACACCAGCAGAAGCAAAGGACGGATTAATCCATGGAATAAATCCAGAGACTAAAGAGGAAATAATTAGGAGTGCAAAGCAAGATGAACCTTTTTCAGCCTTTGTATTTAAAACTATAGTGGATCCTTTTATTGGAAAAATCTCATTATTTAAAGTTAATACAGGAACTGCAACAAAGGATATGGAAGTATTGAATTCTACTCAAAATAAGAAAGAAAAATTAAATAATCTTTATTTTGTAAGAGGAATAAAACAAAGGGATACTGATAAAGTTGTTGCAGGGGACATAGCAGCAACAACAAAACTTCAAGATGTAAAAACTGGGGATACCCTATGTGATAAAAATAATCCCATAATTTATGAGAACATAAAATTTCCAAAGCCTTGTTTATATATGAATGTAATACCTGTTAAGAAATCAGACGATGAAAAACTAAGTATAAGTTTACAAAAGTTAATAGAAGAAGATCCTACTTTGGGAGTTATAAGAAATGTAGAAACAAAGGAACTTTTATTAGGTGGACAGGGAAAAAAACATTTGGAAGTTGTTTTAAGTAAGCTATATAATAAATTTCAAGTTCAAGCTGAATTAACTGTTCCTAAAATAGCCTATAGAGAAACAATTAGAAAAGAAACATCTGTTCAAGGAAAACATAAAAAGCAATCTGGTGGAGCTGGACAATATGGTGAGGTATATATAAAATTTGAGCCTCTTGATACTGGAGAATACGAATTTGTAGATAAAATAAAAGGAGGAGTAGTTCCTAAACAATATCTACCTGCAGTTGAAAAAGGATTACACGAAGCATCTAAAAGAGGACCTTTAGCTGGATATCCAGTAATAAATTATAAGGCAACAATATATGATGGTTCTTATCATTCTGTGGATTCAAATGAACTTTCCTTTAAACAAGCTTCTATAGTAGCCTTTAGAAAGGCTATGGAAAGCGCATCACCTGTATTGTTAGAACCTATTGTAAAGATGAAAATAGTCATACCAGAGGAGTATACAGGGGATATAATGGGAGATATGAATAAAAGAAGAGGAAAAATATTAGGTATAGTTCCCCTTACATATGGAGAACAAAAAATATCTGTTGAAGTACCTCATAGGGAGGTTTTAGGATATGCAATAGATCTTAAATCAATGTCTAGAGGAAAGGGTAGTTTTGAATTTGATTTTCTAAAGTATGAAAAAATGCCAGAAAATGTAGCTGAAAAAGTAATAGAAGAGGCACAACAATCTTAGAAAAACAAAAAGCTGATTTTAATAATCAGCTTTTTTTATCCAATTTAATATATAATGGGTCTATAATATTTGGTGTTGGTATTTGTAAAAATACTAATGCCTTTATTTTTTGCAAAAAAAAATTGAGACAAATAAAAAAATCCGTTACAATTAAGTTGCGACACCAAAAGAAAGGATGTG
>NZ_WJWY01000040.1 GCF_010367435.1 Fusobacterium sp. IOR10 | reverse complement strand
TAGAATTTTAATTTATAGCAATTTAACAAAAATAAAAATTCCTTCAGCATAAAGCTGAAGGAACAAAAACATTATTTATTTTTTTATTTTTCTCCACCAACACCAGTTGACAAAGAACCTTTTTATTAAACTAAAAAAATAAGAAAAGGTGCAATGATAAAAGTTAAAATTCCAGCAATAACTATTGAAAGAGAACTCATTCCACCTTCAACTTCTCCCATTTCTAAAGCTTTGGCAGTTCCAACAGCATGACTAGATATTCCAATACCAAGTCCTTTAGCAATAGGATGTTTTATTCTAAAAATTTTACACATAACTGGAGCTAATATATTTCCAGTTATTCCAGTTACAATAATAGCAAATATTGTAATAGCTGGAATTCCTCCTAAAACTTGACTTAACTCTATTCCTAGAGGAGTGGTTATAGATTTAGGAACAAAAGATTTTAAAATTACATTGTTCAGTCCAAGAAGTTTACCAATAAAGATTACTGATAAAATAGCTGAACAGGCTCCAACTATTCCTCCAATTAGAATAGGTATATAGTACATTTTTAGCTTGTTTAATTGCCTGTATAATGGAAGAGCCAGAGCAATGGTAGCAGGAGCTAAGAAAAAGCTCATCATGTCTCCTCCCTTTTTATAATAATCCAGTGGTATTTCAAAATATGATATAACACTCATAATTATAATTGTTCCAATTAATAAAGGATTTAAAATAGCTAAATTTGATTTTTTTAAAATATATAGACCTAAATTAAAAGCAAATATAGTAATAATAATACCAAAAAAAGGTGTGTTTAAAATTGTTAAGTCCATTATCTTTTCTCCATTCTTTTTATTACAAAATCAACAGTTTTTCCAGTTATAATCATTGTGATTAAAGTTGTTATAACTAACAAAAAAATAATTTTAAAAAAATCAGTTTTTAATAAATTAATAGTTGAAAGTAGATTTATAGCTGGAGGAATAAAAAGAATAACCATATTTCCAACTAATAAATCACAGATTTCTCCTATGTTTTTTTCATTTAATATTTTTTTATAAAGTAAAAAAAATAAAATGAACATTCCTAAAATAGTTCCAGGAAGTGGAAGAGCAAAATAATGTTCTAATAATATTCCTAAAAAATTTATTGATAATAATATCAAAAGTTGTATGAACATATAAATCCTTTCAAAAATAATAGATAGTCCTTATTTAAGGACTATCTATAAAATAAAGTATTGTTTTTAATGGACTAATCTTTTTTCTTTAAAGTTGGAAATAAGATAACATCCTTAATAGTAGGACTTCCAGTTAAAAGCATAACAAGTCTGTCTATTCCAATACCAAGTCCTCCTGTAGGTGGTAGACCAGCTTCTAAAGCTTCTACAAAACTATCATCAATCTCAGGTGTGGCTTCGTCATTTCCAAGCTCAGCTTCTTCTATTTGAGCTTCAAATCTTGATCTTTGATCAGCTGGATCGTTTAACTCAGAAAAGGCATTTGCATATTCTCTAGCATCTATAAATAATTCAAATCTTTCTGTAAATCTAGGATCTTCTGGAGATTTCTTAGCAAGTGGAGAAATTTCAACAGGATGTCCATAGATAAATGTAGGTTGTATAACATGTTCTTCACATTTTTCTTCAAAGAACTCATTAATAATATGTCCAATAGAAGTCATATGAGGAGCAACAGGCACATGATTTTCTTTAGCTAAAGCTTTAGCTTCTTCAAAAGTCATATGTTTCCAGAAATCAACTCCAGTAACTTCTTTAATCATATCAACCATGTGAACTCTGTGGAAATTTCCTAAGTCTATAGTTTTTCCATTATATTCAACTTCTAATTTCCCAACAACTCTCATAGCAGATTTTTGAATTAATTCTTCAGTTATATCCATCATAACTTCATAATTAGCGTAAGCCATATATAGTTCCATTGTAGTAAATTCAGGATTATGTCTAGTTGAGATACCTTCATTTCTAAAACATCTATTTATTTCAAAAACTCTATCAAATCCTCCAACAATTAATTTTTTTAAATATAATTCAGGAGCAATTCTTAGATATAAAGTCATATCAAGAGCGTTGTGATGTGTCATAAATGGTTTAGCAGCAGCTCCACCAACAATTGGATGCATCATAGGAGTTTCAACTTCTAAGAAGTCTTTCCCAGCAAGTACATTTCTAAATTCATTTACAACTTGAGATCTTTTAATGAATGTATTCTTTACTTCTTTATTCATTATTAAATCAATGTGTCTTTTTCTATATCTAGTTTCAACATCAGTTAAACCATGAAATTTTTCAGGTAAAGCTTTCACATTTTTAGAAAGTAAAGTAAATTCTTTAACTCTTAAAGTTTTTTCTCCAGTTCTAGTTATAAATAATGTACCAGTGATACCAACAATATCACCAACACCACATTTTCTAATTAATTGCCAATACTTTTCATCTTCAAAAGCATCCTTTCTTGCATAAAATTGGATTCTTCCTGATTGATCTTCTATATGAGCAAAACCAGCTTTTCCTTGAATTCTGTAACCCATAATTCTACCAGCTGTTTTAAAAACTTCAGCCTCTTCCCCTTCAGCTGCAGGTTCATATTTTAATATATCACCTATCATAAATTGTTTGTCATATTTTTGTCCAAATGGAGTAAATCCCATTTCTTTAATTTCTTCAACTTTTTGCCATTGTTCAGCAAGAAGACGATCTTCTGCTATAAAATCTGAATATCTTTTCATAATTTCTCCTTTATAATAAATTTAGTTTATTTTTAATAAGTATATACTACTTTTTCTTCCCCAAATAGTTTTAGGATAAAGATCTTTAATTTTGTTAAATAAGATAATAGCTTTAGATTTGTTTCCTTGCTCAGCATATAACTCTCCAAGTCTATATAAAGATTCAGGATAGTTTTCATTATCTTCAGTAACTAAACTTAATTTTTCAATTGCCTTCTCTGGATTATTTGAATTGTAGTAAGACATACCCAAATAATAGTCAGCATTTTTAATTTCACTTGAATTATCCTTTAAAAGTTTAGCTTTTTCTAAAGTTAAAATAGTTTCAGCATAGCTTTTGTTTTTATAAAAATTTAAAGCTTTTTTATATAAAATATTTGATTCATTCTCTGATGATAAATTAATTTTATTATTTTTAGAAGCACTTAAATTTTTAAGTTCAACAATAATACTATTTATAGGTAATGGCAATAAAAATGAATTGTCTGTTTTATAATAATTTGCTTTAGTTGGGTTATTTAATTTTTCATAAAATTCACTAATTTTATTAGCTAGTTCTAAAGTTCTTTCTTCAGTATAACAAGCTTCAAGAAACATAATTTCTTGTGTATTTGGATCTTCTTTCTTTAAAATAGTTCTTTTAATAAAATCATTTAATTCTTTAGAATTCTCTTGAAAATTAAGGTATTCAATTGAAAATGGAACTTTTTCTTTTAGCAAAGTATTTTTACCAGCAATAATTTTTATTTTCTCCATAGAGCTAAGTTCAAAATTATTTTCTAGATAGTTACTTTCCTTTTTAAAAATAAGCTTATCTGACTGTTCAAGAGATAAATTTAATAAGTCTAAAGAAAAATCTTTATTTTTTACATTTTCTGGAAAAAGCATTCTAAATAGTTTAACACTATTTTCTAAATTTTCCAAGTCTTTAATAGTATTATTTTCAGAAATCATATTTTCTAAATTATTTTCAGAAATTTTATAATGAGAAATATTATTAATAGTAACATCTTTAATTATCTCATTGTCTTTAATGAAAGAAAATGAATAAATTCCTTGGTAGATACTTCTAAAATAAAAATAATCATTTTTAATAAAGGCATCATAAGATTGTACATTAGGTATTTTTTTTGAAAAAGAATCTATTTCCCCAATTGGAATAACAGCATATTCTCCTAAATAAATTTCAGGATTATTATTATTTAAATAGGTTCTAGAATTTTTGTTTTTTATATTATCCTTAGTAACATCTAAAAAGTACTTAATACCAGAATTGTTAAGAATAAAATTATCTTGTACAAGTATACTAGGTTCAATAATCTTAGGTTGTTTTATAGTATTTAAATTTTGGCAACTATAAAACAAATTAGTTAAGATTATTAAATATAAGAATTTTTTCATGATTCCCCCTTCTAAGTTTCGTGTATTGAAATAGAAATATTATTTATTAGTGACTTTTCTTGAAAAATTGAATAAGAACATTTGAAACCATTTTGATCAATGGTCAAATTCTTAGTAGAAATATCAAATTTACAATTAAAAGAATTTGTTTCGTAATTAAAAGAAGTTTTTAAATCTTTTTTTAAAATAAGAGAACTGTTAATTTTTCCAAATCTATTTATGAAAATAGAATCAGAATAAATTTCTAGTTCAGTACGTCCAAATTCATCAATATATTTGTATGAAATGAAATTTTCTTTTATTTTTTTTATAGCATGAATTTCTGAATGTATAGTTTGATTATCTAATTCTGTAGTTTTAATTTTTAATTTTACCTTCATTAATAATCACTAAACTCATCGTAATTTTCATTGTCAAAGCATTGAGAAGTATTTAAAGTGTCTTCCCTGTCATAATATTCATCTTCTTCCCAATCTCCAATACTATCAAGAGGATTGTCTTGATAATATCTCCAAAAATCTAAAATTTCATCAGTTAAATTTAAATCATCAAGATAAGTTAAATCGTCATCTTCGTTAACAAAAATAAAAGTTTCCCCTTCTTCATTATCTGCAAGGGTATAATCTTCTCCTTCGTAAGTTACAGTATCAATTATTTCAAAATCGTAGCTATTTCCACTTATTTCTTTTGTGAAATAGTCTCCCAGTGAAAACATAAAAACCTCCTAAATTATTTGTGATATTTAATGTTGTTTATAATGCTAAACCATCTATAAATTTGTTCTGAAAGAATAAGCCTCATTAATTGATGAGGAAAAGTCATTTTAGAAAAACTAAGGGAAAAATTAGAAAAAGCTCTAACTTCTTGAGAAACTCCATAAGAGCCTCCAATAATAAAATTAATGGTACTATGTCCATTAAGACAAATTTTTTCAATTTCCCTAGACATTTCTTCAGAGGATAAATTTTTTCCCCCAATGTCCAAAAGAATGTTATATCCTTTTCTTTTTTCAAGTGTTTCTAAAATATTCTTGCATTCTTTTTTTATGGAAGAATCTCTGTCAGAATCATTTCCAAATTCCTTTAATTCAACTATTGAAAATTTTCCAAAGCTTTGCATTCTTTTAGAAAATTCTTTAATCCCATCCTTAATGTATTTATCTTTTATTTTTCCCACACAAATTATATTAATATTCAAATTCTTCTCCCTATGTATTATTTTCTATTGAATAATTTTTCAATATCATTAAGAGTTAGTTTCATTAAAATAGGTCTTCCATGAGGACAAGTGTACTCATCTAGTAAAAAAAGTTGGTCCAACAGTATTTTTATTTCTGTATTATTTAAAGGTTGATTTGCTTTAATGGCCTTTTTACAAGATGACATAATAATAATATCCTCAATTAATGAATTTCTCAAATTGGCATTTTTTAAATCTTCAATAATATTCCTAAATAATTCTTCTATACTGCAAAGAAATTTTATATTAGGAACAGCTCTAATAATAACATCCATTTTTCCAAAAAAATCAATTTCAAAACCAAAATTTCTTAGGAGTTCGATATTATTTTCAACTATCTCTTTATCTTTAATTGAAATAGAAAATTTAATAGGGACTAATAATTGTTGTATAGAAATATTTTTATTTTTATAATCATTTTTAAATTTCTCATAAAGAATTCTTTCATGAATTATATGTTGATCATAAATTTCTAGCACATTATTTCGTTCTAGGATAACAAAAGAATTTGCAAACTGTCCAATTATCTTATAATCATTTTTAACATTACTAACTCTTCCTAGTTTATCAGTTTTTTTATTATTTGAAAAGTTATTTTTTGAAAAAATAATATCATTTTTATTTTCAGAGATATCTTCACAGTTTATGTTTAAGTCTTGCTCAGAATAAGGAGTTGAATCATAAGTAAAATCATTTTCAAGGGATTTCAATTTAATAGGTTCAGATTTAATAGTTTCTTTTTTGAAATTATTAATATCTAAAAATTTTTTCCCATTTTCAGGAGTAATAGTTGGAGCTATAAAATCAATATCTCCAGAAAGTTCATTTTTAACATTTTCATAAACAAGATTATAAATATAATCTTCATCTGAAAACTTAACAATTTTTTTAGAAGGGTGAACGTTGATATCTATTTCTTTAGGATCTACCTCAAGAAATAAAATAGCAAAGGGATATTTTCCTCTCATTAATTTAGTGTAATATCCATCAATTAGTGCTTCTTCTATAATTTTTGATTTAATAGGTCTATTGTTAATAAAGATATAAATGCCATCTTTATTAGAACGGTTAAGGGATGTATTTCCAAGATATCCCAAAGAAAAAGGGATAACATTCTGTAAAGTATTTTTTCCAAATATTTCAAATATTGTATTTTTCATACCTCTTCCACTTGTTTTTAAGATTTCCACATTATTATTAATTAATGTTAGAGATATATTGGGATTAGCCAATGCTTCCAAAACAAATATTTCCTTAATTCCTCTAAACTCAGTGGTAGTTTTTCTTAAAAATTTTAATCTTGCAGGGGTATTAAAAAATAATTCCTTAACTTCAATTTCAGTTCCAACATCCCTAGAAATAGTATTAATATTAGTTATCTTCCCGCCAATAGCGTTTAAAACACTTCCTTCTTCACTGTCTTTTGTTTTTGTAGTTATTCTAATTTTAGAAGCAGAAGAAATTGAAGAAAGGGCCTCACCTCTAAATCCATAGGTTAATATATTTGATAAATCTGCCTTAGTATAAATTTTACTAGTAGCGTGTCTTTCAATTGATAAGAGAAGATCTTCTTTGGCCATACCCTTACCATTATCTGAAATTTTAACATATCTATTATTATTTTTCACTGAAACTATTATTTTTGTACTTTTAGCATCAATTGAATTTTCAAGTAATTCTTTGATCATACTAGCTGGATTTTCAACAACTTCCCCAGCAGCTATCATATTAGAAACTTTTTCATCTAAGATTTTTATTAATCCCATTAAACCTCCTAAAGCTCATATTTTTTTATTTAAAATAACTAATTTGAGTATACATTTTCAAGCTTTGTATGTCAACAGTGTTTTGTGGATAAAGTTATTTTGTAAATTTAACAATATAATTATATAATAGATATTATATAATAAATAGAGGTGAATTATGGAAAATCCAAAAACAGCGTTAGAATTAATGAAATCTAGATATGAAGCATATAAAAAAGGAGATATAGATTATGTGAAAAGAACATGGGATAAAAAAGAAAGCAAAAAAATAAATTGGGTAGAACTTGTTCAATGGAATGATTATGTTCAATGGAAGGAATTGAACATATTAAAAGTTGAAAGGGGAGAAAGATTTGATATAGATGGAATAGTTGAATTTCAAGGGAAATATATTGATAAAGAAACAGGTGAGGAAAAAATTCATCATGAAATCAGTTATTTTGTAAAAAAGGGAAGAAAATGGTATTATAAAGGTTATTTAAATGAATAAAAAAAAAGGGATTTCTCCCTTTTTAAATATTCCATTCTAATAGTTTGCTTAAAAATTTTTTTAATTTAAGATTTTTAGGATTTTTGAAAACTTCTTCACTTTCTCCAAATTCCAATAATGATCCATCAGCTAGAAAGGCAACTTTTTCGCAAGCATGTCTAGCAAATCCCATTTCGTGAGTAACTATAATGAAATCAATTCCATCTTTTTTTAATTCATTAATTATATCCAAAACCTCAACAGTGTATTCAGGATCTAAAGCAGAAGTAGGCTCATCAAATAAAAGAAATTTAGGTTTAGGAGCCACTGCTCTAGCAATGGAAATTCTTTGTTGTTGACCACCTGATAATTCATTTGGTTTTTTCAAAGCATCCTTTTCAAGTCCAAATCGCTTAAGTAAATCCCAAGCTCTAGTTTGGGCATCTTTTTCTGAATAATTGTGAACGTGTATAAGAGGTATTTTAATATTATCAATGGCAGTCATATGTTTGAACAGTCCACTATGTTGAAAAACAAAACCAATTTTCTTTCTATAGGAACTTAAGGAATCTTCATTAAAAGAAATCTCTTCATCATCTATTGACATTTCACCAGAAGAAGGGGGGATAAGTCCACCAATTATTTTTAATAATGTAGATTTTCCACCTCCAGATGGACCAATTATAGCAAGAGAATGTATGTTCTCATGAAAATTTATATTAGAAAAAACTTCTTTATTTTTTCCAAAATCTTTATTTAGATGAGTAAGTTTAACTTTCATAATTAAATTTCCTTTCAAGCATTTCACTTATATAGGTAATAGGGAGTGTTAAAATTAAATAAAGAAGTCCTAGAAAAAGGTAGCATTCAAATAATTTAAAATTAATAGAACTAATTTCCCTCATTGTTTGAGTAAGTTCAATAACAGCAATCATAGAAAGTAAAGAGGAATCCTTTATTATAGAAGAAAATTGTCCAGCTAATGCAGGTAGGGTCCTAGCTATTAATTGAGGAAGAATAACAAATTTTAAGGTCTGTTGTTTAGTAAAACCAACAGCCTTTGCAATTTCCAATTGAGAATTGTCAATGGAAATAAAACTTCCCCTAATTATTTCTCCTATATAGGCTCCTTCAAATATAGAAAGAATTAGAATTCCTGCAAAGAATCTATTATTAATTCCCCAAGCTGTTCCAACAATATAAAAGAATAAATAAATTTGCATTATAAGAGGGGTTCCTCTTATAAATTTAACATATGCCACAGCTAAATATCTGATAAATAATATTTTAGAAGTATTACAAATAGCTGTAACAATTCCAATAATTAAACTAATAATTAGACTACCAATACTTATGTAGAAAGTCATTAAAAATCCTTTGAAAATTCTGACTTTAAATTCTTTAATAAATAAAAAATCAAAAGAAACATTTATTTTAACCAATGACATCCAAAAAATTAGTATGAGAAAAATAGCTAATAAAACAACATTAAATAAAGATTTACCGTAGGATAAATTATTTTTATTTTTAGTAATGAATAAATTTTTTATGCTCATAATTATCTCCAATCAAAGTATGTAATTATAAAGTTTTTTAATCTTCTAAATCAAAAAACCATTTGAAACCTAGTTTACCAAAATCAACTTTTTCCTTAGCTAAATATTTCTCACTTAATTTATCAAATCCTCCATCTTTTCTATATTTAACAATGAATTCATTCATTTTATTAAGCAACTCTGTATTTCCTTTTTTCACAGCAACTCCTAGAACATCAACATCTTGATAAGGAATAAAAATAGGTGTTGTAGTATCTTTATTTCTTTCCCAATTACGATAAATAGTAAGTTGATCATAAAAGAAACCATCAGCTTTTCCTTGTACAACTTCTGTTACACAAGCACTTTCATCAGCAAGAGCAATGACTTTAGCATTTTTAACATTTTTCATAGCAAATATAAAACCAGTGGATCCAGTTTTAACAGCTATAGTATTTCCTTTTCTATCTAAATCTTCAAAATCTTTTATATTAGATTTTTTATTTGTTAAAATTCCTTGAAGAGCATTTGCATAGGGTATTGAAAAATCAACAACTTTTCTTCTTTCATTTGTAATTGACATTGAAGAAATAACTAAATCAGCTTTTCCAGTTTGAACAGATGGGATAAGTCCTTCCCAAGCTATATTTTCAATCTTTATATCTCTATTAATATATTTTCCAAAATCTTTAGCAAAATCAACACTGATACCACTTGGATCCCCGTTTAAATCTTTCATTTCAAAAGGTGGATAAGCTAATTCCATAGCAACAACTAAAGGTTTTTCATTTTCTTTTTTACTTTTGCATCCAACTACACTAACAACTATTATCATTAACATAAAAAGATATTTTAATTTATTTTTCATAAAATTTACCACTCCTTTTTTGCATTCTCACTTTTATAAATATTACTGTTGGCCAATTTAACATACACCAAAAATTTAAGTTTTTAGATTTTTCATATAAGATACCTCCAATATTAATTGAAATTTTAATGTTTATTTTTCAAATTTTAAGGATACTCTAATAATATATATTATACCTTATAAATAGAAGAAAACAAAACAACTAAAAATATAATATAATATTGATATTTGACAAAATGTACTTGTTGTATTATAATAAAATTTAAAAATCCATTGGGAGGTGTAGTATGAAGTTAAAAGTTTTAGTTGATAACAACACATATATAGATGAATACTATTATGGAGAACCTGGAGTTTCTTATTACATTGAAGACGATGGAGAAAAATTATTGTTAGATGTAGGATACTCAGATATATACATAAAAAATGCAAAAAAAATGAAAATAAATTTAAATGAGATACAAAAAATTGTTTTGTCTCATTCTCATAATGATCATACTGGAGGTTTAGAATATTATTTTAAAAATTATGAAAATAAACCAGAAATCATAGGTTGTTTTGGAGTTTTTGAAGAAAGAAAATATGGCACATTGAAAATAGGCAGCCCTATGAGTGAAGAAAAAATATTAAAAAAAACCAAAGTTATATATAGTAATACTCCAAAAAAGATTACAAAAAATATCATTTTTTTAGGAAAAATTCCTAGAAAAAATAAATTTGAAGGACAAGTTCCCTTGGGGGAAGTAAAAAAATCTGGAAAATATGTTGATGATTATAATTTAGATGACAGTGCTTTAGTATATAAATCTAAAAATGGTATTTATATAATAACAGGATGTTCTCACAGTGGAATATGTAATATAATAGATTATGCAAAGATTATTTGTAAAGATAATAGAGTACTTGGGATTATAGGTGGTTTTCATTTGTTTGATTTGGATGTTCAAACAAATGAAACTATAAAATTTTTAAAAAAAAATGGAATAGATAAAAATTTATATCCATGTCACTGTGTTTCTCTCAAAGTAAAAACAGAAATGAGTAAATATTTCAACATAAATGAAGTTGGAGTAGGGCTAGAATTAGAGTGGGATTAAGAATAAAATAAGTTAGTGAATATAAAATTCACTAACTTATTTTTTATTGAAAATTTCAACTATTGTTTTTTCTGTTCCAACCATTCCAGGGGAAGCAATAAGACCCATATTTTTCATTGTATTTTCAGGCTTTTCATCACAAATTCCGTGGATATTAAAAATAAAAGAATTATCCATAGCAAGTTCAACTGATCTAAAGGCAGCATCTGTTGCTACAATTCCTTTCATTGTACATCCTTGATTTCCACCGTCACAAATCATACCTGTGATACTAGATGCCATATTATTTAAAGTTCCAACAATTTCTTTGTAACTTCCATTTCTCATAAATGTTATAGCACAAGCCATTCCAGTACCAGCAGCAATAGCACATCCACAAAAAGCAGAAAGTTTTCCTGAATATTCTTTTATATATGTACAAATTAAATAACTTAGAGCTGTTCCTCTCAATAATTTTTCCTCAGAAATTTTATTTACTTTATACTCTGCATATAAAGGCATTGTGGCAATTATTCCATGAGCACCAGATCCAGTGATACTCATAGCAGCTTTATTAAGCCCTATAACTCTAGCTTCAATAGCTCCTCCACATAATAAATTAGCAGTTTTATTAACATCCTGTGAAATTATTTTTCCATCATTAAGTTTAAATAAATTTCTACAAAAAGTTGTACGTTTGTTTTCCATTCCCTCGTTAAACAACTCTAAATTAACCTCATAGGCTTTTTTTATAAAATTAAGTTCATTTATATTTATATTTTCCACATATTTAATTATATCCTTTAATGTATAGTCATGGATGTTTAAAGGTGCAGAATTTTCAGCTTCTTTAGATAAAATATTATCTTTTTCAAAAATCACATTATTATTTTTAGTTATTTTGACTATATTTTCATGGGAATGTTCTATTAGGACTGTGATAATATCATTTTCTGTGATTAATGTTGTCTCTATATAAATATCAGAAGTAATTTCTCCTAAGACAATTTTAATTTTATGTTCATCAATTAATTTTTGAGCAAGAATGTTATCACTTTCTGTTACATCAATTAAGGATTCTAATCCTTTTTCAGGATTTCCAGCAACTGCTCCAAGTGCTGCTGCAAAAGCATTACCAACTTGGTTTGAATTTGGAATACCACAAGTAAAACCATTTTTATATATTCCAGAATTTAGAACAACTTTTATTTTTTGAATTTCTTCCTTTGAATATTTTCTAGCAGTTGAAACAGCTAAAGCTATAGCTCCTGGTTCTGTAACTCCAAAAGCAGGTTTCATATCTTTTTGTATCATTTGTATTAAACTATCCATTATCCCTTCTCCCTTTTATTGGTTTTAAATTATAATAACTTGTATTAACACTTAAGTCAATATAAGTTATTATAATTTTTAAAAATTAGTTACAAACAAAACAAAAAGATTAAAATTTAAACAAATATTAATTGTTTTTAATAGTAAAAAAAAACATATTGACTTGTATAATTAAAAGGAGTAACATACGCCTTGTTCTAGATAAAGTGTTGGTAATGATAGTTTTAAATATTGAAATTTAAAATTATCTAATTATAAAATTTAAAAAATATGAAGGAGAAGTATTATGAAAAGATTAGTTTTAAGTTTAGCTTGTTTATGTTTATTTTTTGTTGCATGTGGACAAACAAAAGAAGAAAAAGAAAAGGTAAAAGAGAATGCTGAAAAGGTTTATTCTGAAATTAATTCTCCAGCAGAGAATTTAGAAAAGGATAAAATATATAATGACAATGGTCAAATTATTGTTGAAAAGGATAATGTAACAGGTAAAGTTTTAAACTATTATTTTGATGGGAAGAAATATAAGGAGTCAAACTATAAGGATGGGAAAGCTCAAGGAGAATTTAATGTTTTCTATGTTAATGGAAATCCTTTTATAGAATCAGTTATCAATGGAGAGTTTAAAGTTTATGATAAAGAAGGTAATGAAAAAATAGAGGGAACATTAAAGGCTGTAGAAGATAAATTTAAATTAAGTTACAAAAAAGATAATGTAGATATTGAAAAAACTTTCAATTCATTAGAAGAAGTTTTAAAATATAGTTATTCAAATTAAAAAAGCTCTCTTTGTAGTGAACCCATTTTCTTGGACATGAAATTTAATATTTAATTTAAGGATTGATTCCTGTATTCTGCAGGAGTTAATCCTTTTAATTTTATTTTAATTCTCTGATTATTATAATAATCAATAT
>NZ_WJWY01000039.1 GCF_010367435.1 Fusobacterium sp. IOR10 | reverse complement strand
TATATTGATTATTATAATAATCAGAGAATTAAAATAAAATTAAAAGGATTAACTCCTGCAGAATACAGGAATCAATCCTTAAATTAAATATTAAATTTCATGTCCAAGAAAATGGGTTCACTACAAAAGGAGCCTTTTTTATTATATATAATTTTATTTTTCTATTGGTTCAAGAGAGGCTTGGAAATGACGAAGAATAGGTGGTTCCCAAGTTATTTTATATCCTCTTTTTATTTTGTCAGCTCTATCTCTAACTGCAATAATAGCATCTGCCATTATGTCAAAATGAGATTGAGTATAAACTCTTCTTGGAATTGCAAGACGAGTGAATTCAAAATCAGCATGTAATTGTTTACCTGTGTCAGGATCATTTCCTAGCATATAAGATCCTATGTCACAACTTCTAATTCCAGCTTCAATATAAAGTTCAATAGCTAAAACTTGTCCAGGAAATTCATTGTAAGGAATTTGAGGGAACATAGCTTTTGCATCTATAAATGGACCATGTCCTCCAATTGGAGCTTGATAAGCTATTCCAGCATCATCTAATCTAGAAGCTAAGTATTCCATTTGTCCATTTCTATATTTCAAATAATCTTCATCTAATCCTTCATAAAGACCAATTGCAAGAGCCTCTAAGTCTCTTCCTGATAAACCTCCATAAGTGAAGAATCCTTCAAAAGAAATACAAGCAGCTTTTATTTTTAAAATTAAAGGACTATTACCGTCTTTAACTCCTATAAGTCCACCCATATTAACTATAGTATCTTTTTTTGCAGACATAGTAAACATATCAGCATAAGAGAAAACTTCCTGTACTATTTCTTTTATTGATTTATCTTGATATCCTTCCTCATCTCTTTTTATAAAGTAAGCATTTTCAGCATATCTAGCAGCATCAATATCAAATATAATGTTATATTTTTTACAAATTTCAGATGTTTTTTTAATATTTTCCATTGAAACAGGTTGTCCACCAGCAGAGTTATTTGTAATAGTCATAACTACTATTCCTATGTTTTCAGGACCTTTTTCTAAAATAATTTTTTCTAATTTTTCTATATCCATGTTTCCTTTAAATTTACAACGTTTAAAAGGATGCTTTGCAGCTTCTATAACACAATCTATAGGACGTGCACCTGATAAAATAACATGAGCACGGGTAGTATCAAAGAACATATTGGAAATAGCAAATTTTCCTTCAGATAATACTAATGGAAATAAAACTTTTTCTGCTGCTCTACCTTGGTGAACAGGTTGAATATATCCATAATGAAAAATGTCTTTTCCAGCTTCTAATAATTTATAATAACTTGAAGCTCCTGCATAAGCCTCGTCTCCACGCATAATACCAGCCCATTGTTTATCACTCATTGCATTTGTTCCAGAGTCAGTTAATAAATCAATGTAGACGTCTGCTCCTCGAAGATTAAATAAGTTATAATTAGCTTCTTTAATCTTTTTAATTCTTTCTTCTCTAGTTAACATCTTAATAGTTTCTACCATTTTAATTCTAAATGGTTCAGGTATGTATTTTACTGCCATATTACAAAACACCTCCAAAATTATATAAATTTTTTCTGTGCCCCGGTTATCAAAAATGACTAGCGGTCAGCTAATAAAATTTTAAAATAAATATAAATAATTTATCTTCATAAAAATAGTTTATCACTGGAATAAAAAAATGTCAACAAATTAATTTAAAAGTTTTATATAAGAGGTTTATGTTTTTAAATGGTACTTAGTTAGAGGGGGTTTACAGGGGGATTTCCAGGTTCTTGTAAAATAAGTGTCGATGTGATAAAATATTATCACGGTGAAAAAAGGAGGGGGATTATGATTAAAGCAGGATTATATCCGTATTTAGGACTAATAGAATTTTTAGCTCATACATTGGGACCAGATTATGAAATAGTTTTATATGATTTTTCTTATGAAGATAGTTCTATAATATCAATAGCCAATGGGCATATAAGCGGTAGAAAAATAGGTGCACCTTTGAATAAAAAATCTTTAGAGGCTATATCTAAAGGGGTTTACAGAAGCAAAAATTATATATCTGATTATATTTCTTTATCAAAAGAAGGGAAGATGCTAAGATCAAATATATATTTTATAAAAAATTCAGAAAATACATTATTAGGTCTTTTATGTATAAATTTTGATGATAGTAGATATCAACTTATAGTTGAAGATATTTTAGGTCTATGTCATCCTAATAATTTTGCAAAGGAAAAACACACATATACTGATAAACTAAAATCAAAAAAAATTAATCAAGATGAAATTGAAAATTTTTATAGTTCAATGGAAGATACTGTTGATGAAATATTAAAATTGATTATAGATGACTTGGGAGTACCTGTTGAAAGGTTAACTCTTGAAGAAAAAATGGATATAGTTGAAAAAATGAATGATAAAGGTGTTTTCATATTAAGGGGAGCAGTGAAATATGTGGCAGAGAAATTAAGATGTTCCCAAGCTAGTATTTATAGATATTTGAAAAGAGTGAAAGAAAGCACTAAATAAATTAATCGTTTTATGCTTTAAAACAGAACTATTCATTTAATATATGTGCAATGATTTCAAATGAAATAGTGATGAAAAATTAAATTTATAAGTAAGTACTTTAAAAAAAAGATTTAAGAACTAAAAATAAAGAAAGGCCATTTTATTAAATAATTAAAAAATACTTACAAAAGTCCTAAAAATAGGGACAAAAAACATTTAAATATATATTATATATTTGTTTTGTATTAAAAAAAGGATATAATAAGTATTATAAAGCGGAAAATTTTCTCGTTATAAAATAATTTGAGAAAAAAATCTCGCTGTTTGAATGAGGGGGGATTTTCATAGAAAAGAAAGATATTTTAAAACATTATAAATTCATGGTTGAATTTATAGGAAATTCATTGGGAAGAGATGTGGAAGTCACTTTATACGAATTTTCAAAAAATGGAAAAGGAAAATTAACAGCTAAAAGTTCAAATTGTAATTGTGAATTAGGGAGCAGTATTCCTAATATATATTTGAATATTTTTGAAAATTATAAGACTACAGAAAAAAAATCGATTAATAAAATTCCAGGGAAGGATAAAAATGGTAATCTGTGTAGAGTGTCAACTTATTTTATAAGGGATGAATCAAATAATGAAATAATAGGATTACTAAATATAAAAATAGATATTTCAGATATAGTATCAGCAGCAAATTATTTAAACGAAACTTTAAAGAGTATTACAGGGGGACCTGAAAGAAATTTAACCAAGGAATACGAAGAGGAAAATTTTAAAAATACTGTTGAAGAATACTCTGAAAAGATGATAAATAAACTTTTTAGTGAAATAAAAAAACCAAACGATGCTTTAAAAACATCAGAAAAAATAAAAATAATAAAAGAACTAAATGAAAAGGGTGTTTTTAATTTGAAGGGAAATATAGGAGAGTTAGCAAAAAGATTTAACACATCAGAAAAAACAATATATAGGTATTTGAAATCAGAAGATTAACTACATACATTTAAAAGGGATACTGTCTAAAATATATGAGGGCGAGCTTATATTTTGAAATAAATTTTTTAGGTTATTTAAGTAATAAGAATATCTAGGAGGTTGGTATGGCAGAACAAAGAGAAGTATGGGGAAGTAGAAGAGGATTCATATTTGCAGCAGTTGGTGCAGCTATTGGGCTAGGGAATTTGTGGAGGTTTCCATTTCAAGCTTATAGAAATGGTGGAGGAGCTTTCTTCTTACCATATATAGTGGCTTTGTTTACTTGTGGTATTCCTTTGATGATATTAGAATATACTTATGGGAGGAAAGTTAGAGGGGGATCAACTAAAGCTTTTAAATTATTAGGTAAAAAATATGAATGGATAGGATGGCTTCAAGTAATGGTTCCAATTATAGTAATGATGTTTTACAGTACTATAATATCCATATCAGTTATATTTATGGTCTGGTCATTGGCTCATGCCTTTGGAATAGTAAATTGGATGTCGGATCCTGGAAAATTAATGGGATTAATTGTTGGTGGAGGAACAGGACCCTTTGATTTTGCAGCTGGGATTAGTAAATACCTATTAGGTTTTGTTATTGTTGTTTGGGTTGGGAACTGGATAATTGTAAAAAATGGAATTTCCCAAGGTATAGAGAAAGCTTCTAAAATATTTACACCTTTATTAATGGTTATGATGATAGCTTTTATGATTAATTCAGTTAGATTACCAGGAGCAATTTTAGGATTAAATGAATTATTTACTCCAGATTTCACTAAGATTTTAAATCCTAATATATGGGTAGCAGCCTATGCCCAAGTATTTTTTTCAACAACCTTAGCAGTTGGTGTTATGATAGCTTATGGATCTTATTTGGGAGATGATTGGGATATTGTTAATAATTCATTTATAACAGTATTTTCAAATGCTTCTTTTGATATAATAGCAGGAATTACAGTTTTTTCAACTTTAGGATATTTAGTTAATACCATGGGAGTTGATTTTAACTCCTTTGGTTCAGGTGCTGGTGTAGCTTTTATAGCTTTCCCAATTGCAGTATCTACTATTACAACTAATGTTTTTCTTCAAGGTATAATAGGATTTTTATTTTTCTTTTGTTTATTTATAGCAGGGCTTTCTTCAAGTATATCAATGCTAGAAGCTTTTACAACAGCAACTTTAGATAAATTTAATATTAAAAGAGAAAAAATAGTGGGATTAGTTTCAATAATAGGATTTTTAGGAAGTGCTTGTTTTGCAACCTATGCAGGATTTAATTTTATATTAGATATAGTTGATGCCCATGTTGGACAATATGTAATAGCTACCTTGGGATTGACTGAGTCTATTTTGATAAGTTATGTATATGGTATTGAAAAAATAAGATTAGAAGCTAACGAATATTCAGATTTTAAAATTGGTAGGATATTTAATTTCCTATTAAAATATTTAACACCAGGAGTGCTTGGTATAACTGTTATAAGTAATCTTGTTAGTGGAATAAAAAAATTAATAGATTTAAATGGAACAGACAAACCTGCATTTATGGGACAAATAGTTTTTGGATGGGGAACGATTCTTTTAATGATTATATTTGCAACTATATTCTATAATAAAAAATGGAAAAAATCTGAAGAGGAGGATTAGATATTATGAATAAATTAGCTTTAGTAATGATGATATTTGGATGTACAGCTGTTTGGGGTGGATTAATAGTAACTTTATTAATTGCTGTAAAAAAAGGTAAATTATAAAGGATAAAATTAAAATATAATAAAAAATAAATAAAAAACAGTTATATTATTCTATTTACTAAAATAATATAGCTGTTTTTATTTAATTTTCCAAATTTTAATAAAAGTATGCTAGAATATAAAAATATTAGTATTACTTGGAGGAAAAATGAAAATGAACAGCTTTATTATAAATATATTTAAAGGAATGGGTATTGGAGTGGCCAATGTTATACCTGGAGTTTCAGGGGGAACAATGGCAATAGTTTTTGGGATTTACGATAAACTAATAGAGTCATTGGCAAATTTTGTAACAGCACCAGTGAAAAAGAAAATAGAATATATAGTATTTATTGCTCCAATAATTATAGGTGCAGTTATTGGAATTTTAAGTTTTGCAAAAATAGTGGGATATTTATATGAAAATTATCCATTATACACAAAGTTAATTTTTGTTGTATTGGTTTTGCCCTCTATTCCTGTTGTTGTTAAAGGGGAACGAATAAAAGAGGTGAAAAATATAATTTATTTTTGTTTGGGAATGATTTTTGTACTAACTTTTTTCATGATAGTCCATAAGTTCAGTGCTGGAAACTCAGATTTTCAAATAAGAAAAACCTTTGATACTGCCTATGGAATAAAATTATTATTCTGTGGATCCCTTGCAGGGGGGGCGATGATTGTTCCAGGTATTTCAGGGTCTCTTTTACTGTTAGCTTTAGGTGAACACCAAAATGTAATTTATTATATAAGCAACTTAGATTTTTTACCCTTAGGTTATTTTGGAGTTGGAGTAATTTTAGGGATAGGTGTATTTACAAAGTTTATAAATTATTTTTTAAAAAAATATAGAAGTTTAACTTTGTTTTTTATACTAGGGATAGTGGTGGCATCTTTAATAGAAATGTTAATGAATATTTAAATATATTGTAAAGAAAAAACCCAGAAGAAATTTTCTTCTGGGTCTAGCTTATTAATTATTTGAATCTAATTATAAAGCGTTAACTCTAGCAGATAGTCTAGCTTTTTTTCTAGAAATAGTATTTTTCTTGAAAACACCTTTAGAAACTGCTTTGTCAAATTCTTTATAAGCAGCAGATAAAACTTGTAAAGCTACTTCTTTGTTACCATCTTCAACAGAAGCTAATACCTTTTTAGTTGTAGTTTTTACCTTTGTTTTTACTGCTTGATTTCTAACTCTGTTTCTTTCATTTAAAATTACTCTCTTTTTAGCTGATTTATTGTTTGCCAAATCAAAACCTCCTAATATTAATAAAAAATTTATTTGTTCCTAAACGTAAAATAGGTGATAATCTAAAAAGAGACACACATATTTAAAACAATGGACCGAGAACATTATATCATAAAGTTTAGTAATATCATAGGAAAATAAAAAAAAGTTTATGTTTTTTAAGAAAAAAAATATGATATAATCTATAGTATAAAATATGGAGAGGAAAGTCATGAAGATAGAAGATATGATAGATGCAAAGTCTATAAAAAAAATGAAGGAAGAGATTATAAACTCTGGAAATAATGAAGTTTTTTTTAGAGGGATTTTAAATGAAGATAGAATAGTTTCTGAAGTTATTTCCTTAGCTAGAGGAAATAAATATAGTGTTCCAGCTTTTTTAAAAAGAATGAAGAGAAATGAAGTTATAATACATAATCATCCTTCAGGATATCTATATCCTTCAGATTCTGATATTGAAGTAGCAAATGTTTTTGGAAATAAAAAAGACGGTGGTTTTTATATTATAAATAATGAAGTTAACAACATTTATGTTGTTATGGAATCATTTTCAAAGGAAAATAAAAAAATAGATGTTCTCCCTTATTTTGAAGAAAAGGGATTAATAGCTCAAAATTTTAAAGATTTTGAATTTAGACAAGAACAAAATAATATGGTAAAACATATTCAAGAGGGTTTAAATAAAGAGGAAAAAATTATTGTTGAAGCAGGAACAGGAACAGGGAAAACTTTAGCTTATTTAATACCTAGTATAGAATGGGCTCTTGAAAATGAAAAAAAAGTTGTTATAAGTACCAACACAATTAATTTACAAGAACAACTAATGAATAAAGATATACCAATGGTTCGTAAAATTATGGGTAAAAAATTTAATTATGTTTTAGTTAAAGGTAGAGGAAACTATTTATGCAACAGGAAATATTATAATGTTTCTAGTGGAAATGTTATAAAGGCAGGAAGTTTATCAGATGAACAAAAAATTCAAATTAAAGAATTAATAAATTGGGGAAGAGCAACAGAAACAGGGGATAAATCAGAACTGAATTTTGAACCAAGTTACGATATTTGGGAGTATTTTAAAAGCGAAAGTGACACTTGCTATAATGGTTGTCCTCACAGGGAAGAATGTTTCTTTTTTAAAGCAAGGGATGAGAAAAAAAATGCAGATATTTTAATAGCAAATCATCATATCTTTTTTTCTGATTTAGCAATAAAGAAAGAAATAGGTTTTAATAGTGATTTCTCAATATTGCCAGAATATGGTTTAGTTGTATTTGATGAAGCTCATAATATTGAAAAAGTAGCAAGGGATTATTTTTCATATGAAGTTTCAAAATATAGTTTTGTAAAATCCATGAATAAAATTTACAATTCTAAAAAAGAAAGAGATAATTCGTCTAAAGAAAAGTTATTAGAAGAAAGTGAAACTAATTATAAATTAAATGGGCACATAAGTATTTTATATAAATATTTAAATAAAATAGATTTAGATAATAAATCAAAGGTTCAAAAAATAATAAGTGAGAAACTAATAGATGAACATAAAAATTTATTTTTAGCTGGAAATAATTTTTTTAAAAGAGTTATAGAAATATTTTCAAAGGGTCAAAATGGAAGTTTATCAGTTAGAATAAAAAAAGGGGAGATTATAGAGTCAACTTTTTTAAAAATGCTAGAAAAAGAAAAAGAAGATTTTATTTTGGAATTTGAAAGTTACCTAAATACAATAAAACGAGTACTATCTTTAATTTCTGAAGCAGAGGATAAAGAAGGAAAAATAAATGAATTTATAAACTATACAAATAAATTAGAATCATTTTTAAGTAACTTTAAGTTTATCAATACTTTTGAAGATGATAAATTTATATATTGGATTGAGGTAAATGAGAAAAAAAATAATTCTAAATTAGTGGCCACTCCTTTAAAAATAGATAGTGAACTTTCTGAAAACTTATATGAAAACTTAAAACAAATTATTTTTACTTCTGCAACTATTGCAGTTATGAATAATTTTAAATATTTTAAAAATTCAATAGGTTTAGAAGAGAAAACTTACGACAAAATTATAGAGTCACCATTTGACTATGATAAACAGATGAAAGTATATATTCCAGAGGATATTTCTGCACCAAACGACAGGAATTTTTTAGAGGATGTTCAAAGGTTTCTAGAAAAATTAATAATAAAAAGTAAAGGAAGAACATTTGTTTTATTTACATCGTATAAGGCGTTAAATTATGTTTATTATTCAATTAGAAAGGAACTTGAAGCAAATGGAATAAACTTATTTATTCAAGGGATGTACCCTAGAACAAAACTAGTTGAGTTATATAAAAAAAGTAAATTTCCAGTTTTACTTGGAACAGATTCTTTTTGGGAAGGAGTGGATGTAAAGGGAGATAAATTAAGTTCAGTTGTAATAGTAAAATTACCTTTTAAAGTACCAAACGATCCTATTACAGAAGCCATCATTGAAAAATATGAAGAACAAGGGAAAAATTCATTTTTAGAGTATCAGATTCCAGAATCAGTTATAAAATTTAAGCAAGGAATTGGAAGGCTAATAAGAAGTAAAGAAGATAGAGGGGTTATTACAATCTTAGATAATAGAATCGTAACAAAAAGATATGGGAAATATTTTATAAAAAGTATCCCAACTAAGAATATAATAAGAAAAAGTATAGAAGAAATTATAGGATAGATTTTTTTGGAGGAACTTATGAAAAAGTTTAGATTTTTCGGACTTAAATTAATATTAAAATTAGAAAAAGAAAACAAAGATGATGTTGAAATTTATTCAGAAGGTTATAACTTAAAAGAAAAGATAATGTACTTAATGTTAGCCATGTCTTTTATTATTTTAACAGCTAAAATAATGCCACTTTTAAGTAGAAATCATTATAAGGAAGGCAATATTTTAAAGGAAAACATTTATTCGCCCAAAACATTTAAATATAATGATATAAATAAAAGAAAGGCAATAGTTCAAGAGCTGATATTAACCTCTAAAAAAGAATACATTAGTGTTCCAGAAGTTGAAGAAAATAACATAAAAGGATTGGAAAATTTTTATGATCAAATTCTAGATTTGAAAAGAGGTAAAAAATTAGATTTTAATTACAAATATATAGAAGATATTATTGGAAAAGATATAAATAAGAATATTATTCTAGATATTTCAAAATTAAAACTTTCAGAAATAATAAAGCAAAAAACAAAACTCTTGAATATGGTAAAATTCATCTATACTAAAGGGGTCAGAAAAGAAGGACAAGTAATTAGTTTAGGTAGCGAAACTGAAGAAAAGATATCTCAATTAAATGATTTGGAAACAAAAATTTTAAAATCATTTATAGTACCAAACTTAATTTATGACAAGGAAAAAACAGAAAATGGAATAAAAGAAAAAACATCAATGATAGGGGAGCAAATAACAGAAATATCTGCAGGAAGTTTAATTGCTAAAAAAGGGGAAGTTTTAACAGAAAGAAAATTAGATATTTTAAGTGCAGCGGGAGTTTACTCATATGGGGAAAGCTTGTTAAGATTTGTTGCAAATATAGTTTATTTATTAACTATATCAGTTGGTGCCTATAATCTATTGTATGGTAGCTATAAAAAAGAATTGTTAAATAAAAAGATATATAAGTCTATATTTTTCATAACTGTTGTAATGTTTTTAGTGTATAGATTTATTGATATAAAATATTTATATTTATTACCCTTTGAAATGGTATTTTTTTTGTTAGATGTATTAGTAAATTCTAACTTTGCCTTTATGATGGGAATGATATACTTAGCTTATATAATGCCTTTAACAGGTTACAATGTTTTTTATTTTATAATTTCTTTATTATCAATGGTTTTTGGAGTGAGACTATTTAAGAATATAAAAACAAGATCTCAGCTTATAAGCATAGGAGTTCAGTTATCAATTGTTAAATTTATTTTTTACATAATAATTGCTTATTTTTCAAAGGTTGCTGGTTTTGAAATTTTATTTAATAGTGGTTTAATAATAATTTCAGGAATAATGTCTGGGATGTTAAGTATATCAATTGTTCCATATTTTGAAAGAACTTTTAATATTTTAACAACCTTTAAACTTTTGGAATTGGGGGACCTTTCCCAACCTTTACTAAGAGATCTTTCAGTTAAGGCTCCAGGAACTTTTTATCACTCTATGATGGTTGCTACTATTTCAGAAAATGCAGCTGCAGAAATAGGTGCAGATAGTATTTTCACAAGGGTGGCAAGTTATTATCACGATATTGGGAAATTAAAGAGACCAAAATTTTTTGTTGAGAATCAAGAGGGTGGAGAAAATTTACATAAGGGATTAACCCCTTCCCTAAGTGCTTTAATAATACTTTCTCACACTAAGGAAGGTGTAGAATTGGGGAAAGCCTATATGATTCCTAAAGAAATAAGGGACATAATGTATGAACATCAGGGAACAACATTACTAACTTATTTTTATAATAAAGCTAAACAGGATAGTTTAAATATAAGAGAAGAAGATTTTAGATATTCAGGTCCTAAACCTAGAACAAAAGAATCTGCTATAATAATGCTTGCTGATTCAGTTGAAGCAGCTGTACGTAGTTTGGATAAAAAAACATATACAACAATAGAAGAAATGATAAGAAAAGTAATTTCAGGAAAGATAGAAGACGGACAATTATCAGATGCAGATTTAACTTTTAAAGAAATAGAAATAATAATAAAAGTGTTTACAAAGACATTGATAGGGATACATCATGTTAGAATAAAATATCCAGGTCAAAAAAAATAGAAAAAGAAATTTTTAGGAGGAAAAGTGTTAGTTAATTTAGATTTAGTGATGAATATAGAAGGTTATGAAGAGGAAATATCCTATGATAGTGTTGAACAATATGTTAAGGAATTATTAAATAGAGAATATGTAAGTGAAAGGGAAGTTTATATATCTATTTTATTAACAGGGAACGAAGAAATACAAGGAATAAATAAAGAATATAGAGGAAAAGATTCTCCCACAGATGTAATATCCTTTGCTTATCATGACAATGATGAAGGTGTAAGTGGTATTTATGATAGTTTAGGAGATATGGTAATTTCCTTAGAAAGAGTGGAAGAACAAAGAAAGGATTATGGACATTCATTTAAAAGAGAGTTTTACTATGTGCTAACACATGGACTATTACATTTATTAGGTTATGATCATATTCAAGAAGATGATAAAAAAATAATGAGAAAGAAAGAAGAGGAAATTTTATCTAAATATGGATATGTGAGGGATTAAAAAAGGAGAAATTATGCATACTTCAAGAGAATTTTTATTTTTAGGGATTTTATCTTATTTTAATTTTCCAAAGGATTCTATAGGTAAAAATGTAGGGGAAGTATTAATTGGAATGAATTTAAAGGAACTTTCAACTAATGATAATCTTTTGAAAAATGATGTTTGTCTTAATGGAGAAAAGTTTTTTTTAAAAGAAATGAAAGATTGGAAAATTTATAAAATAGAAAATAAAACTGGGAAAAGTCTTAAGGGAACAAAATCAGGATTTTATGCAGTTGTATTTAAGAAAAAAAATGAATATGTAATTTCTTACAGGGGGAGTGAAACTTCTCCCTTGGAAGAAGCTTATAGGGATTTTGTAGAAACAGATTTAATGATAGGATTGGGAAAAAGACCTCTTCAGTTTATTGAAGGGGTTGAAGTTTTTGAAGATTTAATAGAAAAAGAAAAAATAAAATTGGAACAAATTTCATTAACAGGACATTCTCTAGGTGGTGGAATTGCTCAATTTGTTTCCCTTACTGCCTACAAAAAATATATGAAGATTCCTTTGACACGTACTTGGAATTCCATTGGTATAAGAAGAGATGGAATTATTAATATAGACGATTTTTTTGATTATGAAAAAATACTAGAAAAATGTGGATTAACTGAGGATGAAAAAATTATTTTCAAAGATTTTGAAGAAAGTTATAAGAATTTTATAATAAAAGAATTAAAGAAAAATAAAATAATAAAGGACAGAAGAACCCTATTAGTTGATAAAAATTATAATTTTAATTTTTTAATGACTCAAGATTTTATTGATTCAATATCAAAGCAGACTAATTTGAAAGATATACTAAAAAAATTGCCATTTCAAAGAAGAAAAGATTTGTTCTTAAAAGAAAATTTTATAAATGAACTTTTCCAAATAGAAAATTTAGTTGGGAAAATATATAATGGAATAAAATTTCAAGAATTAATTGATAAAAATGAGATATTTCAAGATAAAATAGTTAACTTTTGCCATTCTAAAGATTTGGTTAGTTTTCTCTTTCCTCACATTGGGACCACTTATCAAGTTGATCTAGATTTTTTGAAAAAAGATACAGTAAAAGTTAAGAGATTTTTAAGAAATTTAAATATCTTTAGTAAATCTATACAAGACTATCATTTTGAAGATGTTTTCATACCTCTTTTAGATGAAAAGGGAATGTTTTCAAAGGAAGTTTCTGTTGATTACATGGCTAGTTCCATTAGAAAAATAATATATAAAGAAATAAATTTTGATAGAGAATTTTTATGGAATTACTATTCAAAGAAATCAATAAAAAAAGAAAATTATTTAAAGATAAAAGAAAAAATAGCATTTGGACTAAAAAAAACAAAGGAAGACATTTTATATAAAGAAAAAATTTTAATTCAATTGGAAATAATGGATTATAAGAAATTCAATGATTTATGGGAAAAAATAATAAAAAAAATAGTTAGTCCTTATATGAACCAAGATATATATGACTTAATTGTATTTAGAAAAAATTATATTTAAAAACTTTATTTTAAAGACGAGCATTGCTATGCTTGGGATAGATTAAGACAAAGTTTGTTTTAAATTAATAATCAACAAAATAAAAATAAAAAACAGTTGACATAAATTGCTGAAAGTGGTATTATACTTCTTGTCCGCAAGAGATGCGAACGAAGGACATTAACAATAGAATAGAGAAATTTAACAAGATAAGCAAGCAAACC
>NZ_WJWY01000038.1 GCF_010367435.1 Fusobacterium sp. IOR10 | reverse complement strand
ATCACATCCTTTCTTTTGGTGTCGCAACTTAATTGTAACGGATTTTTTTATTTGTCTCAATTTTTTTTTGCAAAAAATAAAGGCATTAGTATTTTTACAAATACCAACACCAAATATTATAGACCCTGTATTTAAAGCTACCTGAATAGGTAGCTTTTTTTTTAATTAAAAACAGTTGAACTTCGCCATATTAAGGGAGTGAAAGAGATAAAAAAAATATTGACTAAATAGTCAATATGAAGTATACTACCTTGAGCAAAAAAATGACTTGAAGGTCAAAATTATATTTTGGGAGGTTTGATGAAAAAAGAAAATAAAAAAAATGAAATTCTAGCTGCAGCTAGAAAAATAATAATAGAAAGGGGCTATAAGAAAACAAGTGTTCAAGAAATAACAAATGAAGTTGGCATAGCCAAAGGAAGTTTTTATACATACTTCAAGTCAAAAAACGAATTAGTTATAACTCTAATTTTAGATAAAATATCAAAAATTAAAGAAAAAAATGAATTAATTTTAAAAAATGAAATATCACTAAAGAATGCTTTTGAAAAATATTCTTATAATGTTGCAATATTCCCATTGGAAGATCCTGAATCTTTTATATTAATGATGAGATTACTTGATTGTAGAGAAGATTTAGAAAAAGAAGTTAGAGAAGAACTATATTCTTTACATTTAAAAAGAGGAACTTTTGTAAGGAAAACGTTAAAAAAATATAAAGATGAATTGGACATAGAAAAAGAGGGAGAGATAGAAAGATATGTTGGAATGATTGTAGGATTAGTAGACACATATTATGAAAATGTAGTTGTTCCCATTGTAAATCAAAGTATATCTTTAACAGTTAAAGAAGCAGAAGAATTAGTAAATAAAATAAATATAGATTACGAAGTTAATTTTATGAAAAAATGTATATTAAAATTAATATTAAAATAATGGAGGGATTATGAAAAAATTAATAGGAATATTATTACTATTTAGTTCAACTATTTTTGCAAGAGAAATCAATTTGCAAGAAGCAATAGATTTAGCTCTAAATAATAGTAAAACCTTAGAACAATCTTCAAGAAACACTGAAATTGGAGAATTAAATTTAAGTAGAGCCTTTAAGTCAGCTCTACCAACAGTGGCCTATCAAGGAATATATTCTAAATATGAACACACTTTAACAAACGTTTATTTAGCTGAAGATTTACAAACTAGAAAGTCTAAAGATTATTATACTAGTCAGATAATTGTTACTTATCCTATTTTTCAAGGGGGAGCAGTTTTAGGTGGTATTAAAGGAGCTAAGGCTCAATCAAATGTTTTAAAATATAGTTATTTAAAAGAAAAGGCAAATACAAGAATAAATGTAATTGATATGTATTCAGAAATATTAACAAAGGAAAAAAACTTAGAAGCTTTGGAAACTTCAAGATTACAATTATCATCAAAGTATAAAGAGCAAGAAGAAAAATTAAAAATGGAGTTAATAATTAAAGCAGATTTACTAAAAACACAATATAGTCTTTTAAATGTTGAATCTGAAATAGTGAAAACTAAAAATGAAATATACATTGGAAAGAAGAAATTAAAAATTGAAACAGGAATAAATGATTTAGAAGAAATAACTTTAGAAAAAATAAGTGTACCAACTAATCTAAGTGATAACATAAATTTAGATGAAGATATGAAGCTAGCTAAAACTTCTAGTTTAGATGCATTAATTTCTGAGAATAATTTAAAATATAAAAAGGCTGAAGAAATGGTGGCTTTCAGTGATAATTTACCAAAAGTTAATGTTTTTGGAGAATATGGTGGAACTAAAATGAAACATTTTTCTGAAACAGATGACAACCAAGAATGGCGTGGAGGAGTTCAGATTGATTGGGAATTCTTTAGTTTTGGTAGTGGAATAGATAAATATAGAGTAGCTAAAGAAAACTATAAAATTCAAGAGTTAGAAGATAGTATAGTTCAAGATAATATAGAAATTAATTTAACAACTGCCTATAGTGAAGTTATAAGATTAGAAAAATTGAGAAAAGCTAATAAAAGTTCTTTAGAAGCATCTAGAGAAAATTATAATATAGATAAAGAAAGATATGATGCAGGATTAATTTCCACACAAGATTTTTTAGATTCAGAAGTTCAATACAGAGAAGCTAAGATTAACTATAATCAAGCTGAAAGTGATTATCTAATTGCATTTGAAAAATATAGAACATTACTTATATAGGGGGAAAATAGATGAAAAAATTTATACTAGGATTATCTTTAATTTCAGCAGTTTTATTTGTTGGATGCGGAGGAAAAAAGGAAGAAAGTAAAATAAAGGAACAAATAAAATATGTTACAACAGAAGCAGTTCAAAATAGAGAAATAAGCAATATTTTTAAAAGTGATGCAGTTTTAGAAGCACATAAAATAGTTGATCACAAAATAGAAAATGGTGGAACAGTAACACAAATATTAAAGAAAAATGGAGAAAAAGTAAAAGAAGGAGAAGTTGTAATAAAATTAGAAGATACAGAGACAGAGGAAGAGTATTATTCAACAAAAGCTCTCTATACAGTGGCTAAAAATAATTATGAAAAATTTAAAAAATTATATGAAAAGAAGTTAATATCATATTTAGAGTATGTGGACTATGAAAATAATTTTACAACAGCTAAGGCAAATTATGAAAATGCCAAGGATAATTATGAAGATTTAGAAAAGAAGGCTAAAATAGATGGGATAGTTGGTAATTTATTTAGTAAAATAGGAGATGAACTTGATCCTAAATCAACATTATTTACAGTTGTTGACGACAGTCTTATTGAAGCTTATGTTGGATTTCCAGCTGAATGGTTAAATAAAATAAAAGTTGGGGGGGAATTGAAAATAGAAGTTCCTTCTGTGAATAAAACTTACGATGGAAAAATAGAAGAAATTAATCCCATTGCAGATCAAACTACAAAGAAATATATGATAAAAATAGCAATGGAAAATAAAGAAAATATTATTAAAGATGGCATGTATGCTTATGTAACTATTCCAGTTGGAAAAAATAAAGTAATGACAGTTCCTGATGAGAGTATTTTTATAAAAGATTTACTACACTATGTTTATATAGCTAAAGATGACGTTGTTAAACTAGTGGAAGTGGAAACAGGATCACAAAATTCTCCTTATACAGAAATTCGTTCTGAAAAAATTAAAGTAGGAGATAAAGTAGTTGTTAAAGGAATTTTTGGTTTAGAAGATGGAATGAAAATAAAAGAAAATTCTACAGAAAAGAATAATTAATAAAGGAGTGAGCAAATGACATTAGCAGGACTATCAATAAAGAGACCAGTTGCCACTACAATGCTTATGATATCAATGATATTTGTAGGTATAGTGTCTATTATGACAATGAAGTCAGAGTTGTTACCGAACATGAATATACCAGTTGTAACAATTAGTACAACGTGGACAGGAGCTGTTCCAGAAGATGTGGAAACTCAAATTACTAAAGAAATAGAGGAAATTTTGCCAAATGTTGAAGGAATAGATAAAATTAGTTCTACTTCTTCTTTTGGAACTTCAACAATAGTTGCAGAATTTGATTATGGGATAGATGCAGATGATAAGGTAACAGAGATTCAAAGGGAAATATCAAAAATATCAAATGAATTTCCATCTGATGCAGATAACCCTTCAGTTGATAAAGTTGAAACTGGGTCAGGTAACTTAACAATGGTTATGATGTTTTCTTCAAAGAATAAGAAGGAGTTATCAACATTTATAGAGCAATATGCAAAACCTAGATTTGAAAGAATTAGCGGAGTGGGAGAAATTAATGTATTTGGGAATCCAGATAAACAAGTACAAATTCAAATAGATACAGATAAACTAGCAAGTTTCAATATGTCTCCTATGGAATTGTACGATCAACTTTCACAATCTAGTTCAACTATACCATTAGGAACAATAGAAACTGGAAAGAAAAGTATAACTTTAAGATTTATGGGAGAATTGAATTATATAAATTCCATAGAAGATACAATAATAAAAAGTAATGGGAATACATTGAGATTAAAAGATGTATCCCATGTCGTTCTAACTTCTGAGGATTATTCAAGAAAAGCTTTCTTAAATGGGACAGATGCAATGGCAATAGTTGTTGAAAAGTCAGCTGATGGAAGTTCAATTGATATTAATAATGGTATATTAAAAGGTTTAGAGGAATTAAAACCAATAATGCCACCTGATTCAGATGTTAAAATTCTAATGAATACTTCAGATGATATCAATTCATCTATTGCAGGAATATCTCAAAGTGCTGTTCAAGCTTTGATTCTCGCTACAATTGTTTTATTAATATTTTTAAAAAATATTAGAGCTACTTTTTTAATTACATTAGCTTTACCAACATCAATATTATTTACTTTTGCCTTTTTATCTTTAAGTGGAACTACAATAAACTTAATTTCACTTATGGGTCTTTCTTTGGGAGTCGGGATGTTAACAGATAACTCAGTTGTTGTTATTGATAATATTTACAGACATATGACTGAACTAAAATCTCCTGTAAAAGAGGCATCCGATGATGGTACAACTGAGGTAACAATGTCAGTTATAGCATCTTCATTAACGACAATGGTAGTGTTCATACCTATATTATTTATACCTGGATTAGCTAGAGAAATATTTAAAGATATGTCATATTCTATAATATTTTCTAATCTATCAGCATTAATAGTTTCTTTAACACTTATGCCTATGGTTGCTAGTAAATTTTTGAAAGCAGATATAAATATTACAAGTGAAGGAAAAGTATTTAGTAAGGTAAAAGAAAAGTATTTAAAACTTATAACTTATTCTGTAAAACATAGAATAAAGATAATTTTAATAACTATAGCTACATTTTTTATAGTTATGATATTAGGAGCTCCAAAACTTAAAGTTCAATTTATGCCAAAACAAGATAAAGGAAGATATTCAATAGTTGCAGAGTTAGGTAATGGATTGGACATAAATAAAGCTGTTGATATAGGAAGGAATATAGAGAGTATAGTAAAAAAAGAAAAACATACTGAATTTTATAATATTTTACTATCAGGAGATACAGTTTCAGTTAATGTGGATATAGGAAAGAAAGACACAAGAAAAGCATCAGTATTTGAAATAATAAATGAAATAAGAACTAAAGTTGAAAAAATTCCAGGGGTAAGAATTACTTTATCTGAAGATTTTGCTATGAGAGCTCCTACTAAGGATGTTGAATTTAAACTAGTGGGAACAGATTATCAAGCAATAAAATCTTTTGGGAAGAAAATATCAGATAAATTAAAAAAATTCCCAGGAGCAGTGGATATTGGAACCAATTTTGATTCAGGAGGTCCTGAAGCTAGAATAGTTTTAAAAAGAGATAAAATAAAAGCCTATGGTATTGATCCCTCAATAGTAGGGAAGACTATTTCCTACGCTTTTTTAGGAGGAGATAGAGGAGATACAGTTACAGTGAAAACTGGAATTGAAGAGTTAGATGTATTATTAAGATTACCAAAGGAAAAAAGAAGAGATATTAATACATTAAGAAATTTAAATGTAAAAATAGGTGATAATAAATTTGTAAAAGTTTCAGATGTAGCTGATATAGTTATGGCAGAAGGAACTTCTGAAATAAATAAAACAGATAGAATTTATAGTGTTACAGTTTCAGCTAATGATGGAGGAGTTGGAGTTGGAGCAATTCAACAAGAATTAATAAAAGAATTTAAAGCAGAAAATCCACCAAAATCTATAAATTATAGATGGGGAGGAAATGCAGAGAATTTAAAAGATGCTTCAGGACAACTTGGAAAATCTTTAGCAATAGCAGTATTTTTAATTTATGCTTTACTTGCAGCTCAATTTGAAAGTTTTGTATTGCCATTCGTTATATTAGGATCAGTTCCATTAGCTTTGATTGGAGTAGTTATAGGGTTATTGTTGACAGGAGAATCAGTTAGTGTTATGGTAATGGTTGGAGTAATTATGCTAGCTGGTATAGTAGTTAATAATGCAATTGTTTTAATTGATTTTATAAGACTTACAAGAGAAAGAGGAGAAAACAGAACTGATGCAATAATTAAGTCATGTGAAACTAGATTGAGACCAATACTTATGACAACAATGACAACAGTTTTAGGAATGTTACCACTATCTTTGGGATTGGGACAAGGAGCTGAAATATATAGAGGAATGTCTATAACTGTAATGTTTGGACTTGCTTTTTCAACTTTATTAACATTAGTTGTTATTCCAATATCTTTAACATTAATGGAAGATTTAGTTGAATTTGTTTTGAAATATATAAAAGGAGTATTTTATTATATTTCAAATAAATTTACCAAATTAATAACATCTAAAAATCCTAGATATAAAAAATAACTTATACAGGAGGGGAATATGTCAAAAAAAGAAGGATTATGTGAAGAAAACAAAGAAAAAATATTTTGTAAAATTCAAGAGGAAGATGAGAGAACCTACGCTGATTTGTTTGGCTTTAAAATGGTAATGGTATACATTAATGGAGCTCAAAAAAGTAGATTAGAAGATTTTTTTGAAGAAATAGGATTTTACTATTATGCATGTACAAGTAAAGTTGAAACTGTTTGGGATAATAAATTAAAGCATAAAAATACAAATGTTTGGCCAGGATCAGACTGTATATTTATGTTAACAATCCCAGGAAAGCATTTAGATTTAATGCTAAAAATGCTAAAGACATTTAGAATGTCTCTTCCTGCAGGGATTGCTATGGGAATTGGAGTTGTTCCAATGGACAGAGTTATTCCTCGAGTATATGAAGACGATACTATTCCTGTGGATGAAGAATTATTAAAAGTTTTAAAAGAAAAGTATGTGAAATAAAATCTAGCAATAAATAAAAATACACCTTAAAATTTTAGGGTGTATTTTTTAAATTTATGATATAATACTAGATAGTTAAATTAATGGGATCAGTTTAATTGCCTAGAAAGGATAAGTTATGAAATTAAATAATATTTTTATACTTGGAATATCTTATAACGAGCTAGATACTTTAGAAAGAGAAAAGTTTATTTTAAATAATCCAGAAAAAATTATAAAAGAATTAAAAGTTAAAGGAAAGGTGGCAGGATATGTTAATCTTGTTACTTGTTTAAGAGTAGAATTTTATTTAGAATTAAAGAAATATGAAGATTTAGATGAAATTTTGGAAAATTGGGAATTTAAAGATAGAATTTATGTGTTTAAAGGTATGGAGGCTATAAAATATCTTTTTAAAATTTCTTGTGGATATTATTCAATAATAAAAGGAGAAGATCAAATACTTTCTCAAATAAAAAATTCATATTTAGATTCTTTGAAAAATAAAAAAACAAGTAAAATATTAAATGTAATATTCAACAAGGCTATAGAATTAGGTAAAAATTTTAGAACAGTGAGTAAAGTTTCTTATAATGCTCTTTCTTTAGAAGCTCTTTCCTATAAAATAATAAAAAAACATGTTAATAATATAGAAAGCAAAAAAATTCTGATTTTAGGAATTGGAGATTTGGCTAAATCTATTTTATATGTTTTTCTTAAGGAAGGTATAAATGACATAACAATAACAAATAGAACAAAGCATAAGGCATTAGAGATAAAAAATACATTTAATGTTAATGTTATAGATTTTGAGAATAAGGATAAAGAAGTTGCTAAAGCTGATATTGTCATAAGCGTCACTTCAGCTCCACACTTGGTTTTAAAAAAAGAAAATATTCAAGAGTATTTATGTAATGATAAGGAATATATATTTTTAGATTTAGCTGTTCCAAGGGATATAGATTCTGAAATTGGGGAAATAAAAAATATAACATTAATAAATATTGATGATGTATGGGATATATATAATAACAACATAAAAAAAAGAGATAGTATTATGAAAAATTATGAATATTTAATAGAAAATCAAATTAATAATTTTAAAAAATGGTATAGTTTTTATACTAAGGGGGAAAAGAAGTGTTTACTAGAACTAGAAGGTTAAGAGGAAATAAAAGATTAAGAGAAATGGTGAAAAATGTAACAATTAATTTAGATGAATTAATTTATCCTATTTTTATAGAAGAAGGAGAAAACATAAAGGAAGAAATTAAATCTATGCCAGGCCAATATAGATTTTCACTGGACAAATTACCTGATGAGTTGAAAGAATTAAACGAGTTGGGAATTAAATCTTTGCTTATTTTTGGAATTCCAAAGATTAAAGATGAAAAGGGAAGTCAAGCTTACGCTGAAAATGGTATAGTTCAACAAGGGATTAAAGTTATAAAAAAATATTTCCCAGATTTTATAGTTGTAACAGATGTTTGCATGTGTGAATACACATCACATGGACATTGTGGAATACTATGTGGAAAAGATGTGGACAATGATAAAACTTTAGAATATATATCTGAAATAGCTTTATCTCATGTGAAAGCTGGGGCAGATATAGTTGCTCCTTCAGATATGATGGATGGAAGAGTTCTAGCAATAAGAAATAAATTAGATGCAAATGGATTTGTGAATATACCTATTATGGCATATAGTATTAAATATGCTTCTAGTTTTTATGGACCATTTAGAGATGCAGCAGATTCAGCACCTAGTTTTGGAGATAGAAGAACTTATCAAATGGATTTTAGAAATTCTAAGGATTTTTATAGGGAAGTTGAAGCAGATATTGAAGAGGGAGCTGATTTTATTATGGTTAAGCCAGCTTTAGCTTATTTAGATGTGGTTAAATCTATTTCAGATATTCATTTACCAATTGTAGCCTACAATGTAAGTGCAGAATATTCTATGGTAAAAGCAGGGGCTATGAATGGCTGGATAAATGAAAAAGGAATAGTAATGGAAACAATGTATGGGATGAAAAGAGCAGGAGTTGATATAATAATAACTTATCATGCTAAAGATATTGCAACATGGGTAAAAAATAATGAAATTTTACTTTAAGATTTTAAAGGGGGAGATTAGTGGACAATAGTAATTCAAATAAAATATTTAAAGAAGCAAAAAAATATATACCTGGAGGAGTTAATAGTCCTGTTAGAGCCTTCCAATCAGTGAAAAGAGAAGCTCCTATTTTTGTAAAAAAGGCTTTAGGAAGTAAATTATGGGATGAAGATAATAATGAATATATTGATTTTATTTGTTCTTGGGGTCCTATGATACTTGGACATAACTTTAAAAATGTAATAGAAGGAGTTAGAGAAGCAATAGAAAATGGGAGTTCCTATGGACTTCCAACAAAATTAGAAGTAGAATTAGCAGAATTAATAGTCAAATGCTGTCCTTCTATTGAAAAGGTTAGATTGACTACCTCAGGAACTGAGGCAACCATGTCAGCAGTTAGACTTGCAAGAGCCTACACTAATAGAAATAAAATTTTAAAGTTCCAAGGGTGCTATCACGGTCACTCAGATGCTTTACTTGTAAAATCTGGTTCAGGACTTTTAACAGAAGGATATCAAGATAGCAACGGTATTACAGATGGAGTATTAAAGGATACATTGACAATTCAATTTGGAGATATTAAAAATTTAGAAAAAATATTAAAAACAAAAGAAGTGGCATGTCTTATTATGGAAGTAATTCCAGCTAATATGGGGGTAATAAAAACTGATATAAATTTTTTAAAATCCATAAGAAGAATATGTACAGAAACAAATACAGTTTTAATATTTGATGAAGTCATTACTGGGTTTAGGATTTCATTGGGAGGAGCTCAAGAATATTATGGAGTAATTCCTGATATAACAACTATAGGAAAAATAATAGGTGGAGGATACCCTGTTGGAGCCTTTGGTGGGAAAAAAGAAATAATGGATTTAATAGCACCAGTTGGAAGAGTTTATCATGCAGGTACACTATCTGGAAATCCAATATCTGTTAGAGCTGGATTTGAAACAATAAATTATTTATATGAAAATAAAGATAGAATTTATAAAGAATTAGAAATTAAAACTAATTATATAGCTGATGAAATAAGAAAATTAATAAAAAACTATAAAATTTCAGCTTGTGTAAATAATATAGGTTCCTTATTTACTATTTTCTTTACAAATAAAGAATTAGTTGAAAATTTAGATGATGCATTAACTTCAAATATAAGTGATTATGCAAAATATTTCAATATTATGTTAGAAGAGGGAATAGTTATTCCTCCTTCACAGTTTGAAGCTAATTTTATTTCTTTAGCTCACTCAGATGAGGATATTTCTAATTATTTAAAAGCATCAGAAAAAGCATTTAAAATTATCTCAGAAAAAATATAGAATAAAAAGGCAAAGCTTAAAAGCTTTGCCTTTTTTATGATTGTGTTAGTACAATTTTACTTGTAATGGTGTACACCTATATTTTATCATGTTATACTCTTTATAAAAGATATAAGTATAATATACATAGATATTAAGGAGGGTATTATGAGGAAAAAATTTATAAGTATAGTGGTAGTTCTTTTGACAATATTAGTAACGTTAACAGGATGTGGACAAAAAAAAGATAAAGATACATTGATTATGGGATTTGTTCCATTAATTGACGGTGATAAATTAGTTGATTCAGTAAAACCACTTTCAGAAATTTTATCAGAGGCCATTGGGAAAAAAGTAGAAGTATTTACAGCTACTAATTATGTTGGAGTTATTGAAGCTATGGGATCTTCTAAGGTTGATTTTGGAATTATTCCTCCCTTTGCTTATGTTCTTGCAAATAAAGAAAGCGGAGCTCAGGTTATATTAAAAGCTTTAAATAAACACGGGGCATCTTTTTATCGTTCAGAATTTGTAGTTAGAAAAGATAGTAATATTTTCTCTCTAAATGATTTGAAAGGTAAAAGAGTGGCTTTTGTGGATCCTTCCTCATCTTCAGGTTATTTATATCCAGGTGCTTATTTAAAGAAAAATGGCATAGACATAGATAAGGATATAAAAGTTATATACAGTGGAGGACACGATAAATCAATTCAACTTCTTTTAAATGGAGATGTGGATTTAATAGCAGTTTTTGAAGGAGCTAGAAATAAATATAAAAAAGAATTTAAAAATGTATTAGATGATACGAGAATATTTGGATATTCTGAAAATATTCCATATATAAGTGTTACAGTTCGTGGAGATATGGATGAGAAAACAAAGGAAGAGATAAAAATAGGATTACTTAAGGGATTAAATAGTGAAAAATCAAAGGAAATAACATCAAAATTATTTAGTATCTATGGTTTTGAAGAAGCAGATGATTCTGACTTTGATAGTATAAGAACAACTGCAAAATTGATGGATATAGATCTTGAAAAATAGGAGAAATTTATGTTAAAAATTGAAAATTTGAAAGTTGTCTATGAGAAATTTGAAGCAATAGAAGATTTGAGCTTAGAGGTTCATGATGGAGAATTCGTTGCTATTATAGGATCTTCAGGAAGTGGTAAATCATCATTAATTAAGTCAATAAATTTATTAGTAAAACCTAAAAAAGGACATATATTTATTGGAAAAGATGATATAACCTTATCAAATTCAAGAGAACTAAAAAAATTAAGAAGAGAAATAGGATTTATTTTTCAAGATTATAATTTAATTGACAGATTAAGTGTAATTGAAAATGTTTTAATAGGAAGGCTTGGATATAAATCTTCCTTTGAATCCTTATTAGGAATTTTTAAAAAAGAAGAATACAAAAATGCAATGGATGTTTTAAAAAAAGTTTCTTTAGAAGAAAAAGCCTTTGTTAGAGCTGATGAACTTAGTGGTGGTCAAAAACAGAGGGTATCAATTGCTAAAGTTATTATGCAAAATCCTAAATTAATCTTAGCTGATGAACCAGTTGCAAGTTTAGATATTGCAACTTCTGAAAATATAATGAAATATTTTGAGATTATTAATGAGAAATATAAAATTTCAATAATTATAAATTTACATGATGTAAGTTTAGCTAAAAAGTATGCTAAAAGAATAGTAGCTTTAAAAGAAGGAAAAATTATATTTGATGGGAAAGGAAGTGAACTGACAGATGACATCCTTAGAAGAATATATACATAAAAACAGAAGAAAAAAACTAAAATTTTATTCTTCTATTTTAGTTATTGTTATATTTTTAGTTTACTTTATAAATTTTGATATTTTTATTTTTATAAATGGTCTTCCAGATATGTTAGATTTATTAAAAAGGATATTAAAACCAAATTTTTCTTATAGTGATGTTGTATGGGAAGCTCTTTTTGATACTATACAAATGAGTGTAATAGGGTCTTTTTTAGGTATTATCCTATCAATACCTTTTATATTTTTAACTTCAGAAAATGTATGTTTTTCAAAGGTGGTCTCCAGTGTACTTAATAGAATTTTTGCTATATTAAGAACGATACCTAGTTTAATATGGGCAGCTATATTAGTTAGTGTTTTTAGTATTGGAAAGTTTTCAGGAACCATAGCTTTGATGATAATAGCTTTTTTAATATCTCAAAAATTATTAAGAGAAAGAGTGGAAGAAATAGGAGAGAATATATTAAATTCAACTCTAGCTATAGGTGCTTCTAAAATCCAAATGATGAAATATTCAGTTATGCCAGAATTGAGAAAACATATAGTATCGACTTTCTTTATAGTACTAGAAAGTAATATAAGAAGTGCAACTATATTAGGATTTGTAGGAGCTGGTGGAATAGGACAAATAATGTGGAGAGATTTAAATCATTTAAGATATGACAATTTAGCAACTATTATATTAATTTTATTTTTATTAATTTTAAGTATTGATTTTTTAAGTTTGTTTATAAGAAGTGAAAAAAAGATAGTGAAATTTAAAATAAATACTTGTTGTAATTTTATTTTGTATGATTACTTAAAAAAAATTTTTATATTCTTTTTTGTAGCTCTTATGTTATTTGTCTTGAAAAATTATTTTAATATTAGTGGTGAAAGATTTTTAAAGGGAATTTTACAAGGAAAAGTAATTTTAGTAAGAATGTGTCATTTAAATTTAAGTTATTTTCCTAAAATTATAAGTGGAGTTTGGGACAGTTTGTTAATTGCTTTATTTGCAACTTTTTTTTCAGGAATTATAGGATTTGTTTTAAGTTATTTTACAGCTTATAATAGTTCTCCAAATAAATATGTTTCTATATTATTTAAAGGATTAATTAACATTATGAGAACAATCCCTCCAATGATAATTGCAATAATATTTTTTAGAGGAATAGGTCCTGGGAAACTTGCAGGAGCATTAGCTTTAACAGTATATACTTCAGGAACATTAACTAAAATGTACAGTGAGATAATTGAGAATGTTAATAAAAATGTTGAAGATAGTATAAGATCAACAGGGGCTAAAAAAGTAGGAATCTATGTTTCTGGATTATACAAAGAAACTTATCCATCTTTTATAGGTATTTTACTTTATAGGTTAGAATCAAACATAAGAAATTCAACTATATTAGGAATAATAGGTGCAGGAGGAATTGGAACACTTTTAAATATGAATATTATTTGGAGAAACTGGGAAAATGTCGGGCTTATTGTAGTTGCTATAGGTTTAATGATAGGAACTATTGATATTTTAAGTAAAAAAATAAGAATGAGAGTAAAATAAAAAGAGCTGCATAATGTAGTGAACCCATTTTCTTGGACATGAAATTTAATATTTAATTTAAGGATTGATTCCTGTATTCTGCAGGAGTTAATCCTTTTAATTTTATTTTAATTCTCTGATTATTATAATAATCAATATA
>NZ_WJWY01000037.1 GCF_010367435.1 Fusobacterium sp. IOR10 | reverse complement strand
AAATAGAATTTTAATTTATAGCAATTTAACAAAAATAAAAATTCCTTCAGCATAAAGCTGAAGGAACAAAAACATTATTTATTTTTTTATTTTTCTCCACCAACACCAGTTGACAAAGAACCTTTTTATTTTAGTTATTTAAAAATTCTTTTAAATCTTCCCTTGAAAACTCATATTTTTTACCGCAAAAATGACATTCTGTTTCTACCTTACCATTTGTTTCAGTTAAAACTTTTTCTAATTCTTCTTTTCCTAAAGCAATCAGTCCTTTATAATATTTTTCTTTATTACAATTACAGAAATATTTTACTTCCTTTGATTCTAATATTTCATAAGGTTCTATTAATTTTTCATAGTTTTCATCATCCATATCTTCATAAATAAGTTTAGCTATCCTTTCTAAATCCATTCCACCCTTTAAAAGCTCTGTTACATTTCTCATAGCTTTTATTTTTTTCTCTAATAAATCTATAAATTTTTCATCTGCATCTGGGAATAACTGAACCATATATCCTCCAGCTACTTTTACTGTTTTTTCATCTGATAGCTCAACTCCCAAAGCAATTACAGTTGGAATTTGTTCTGAAGTTACATAATAATATGCAATATCCTCAGCAATTTCTCCAGATAGTATTTCAGAAAGTCCAGAATAAGGTTCCTTTAACCCCATATCCTTAATAACTCTAAGGGTTCCTTTTCCTATTAAATTAGCTACATCTGCCTTATTTGATAATTGTTTACATGGCAAATCTGCTGTTGGATTATTTAAATATCCCTTAACCTCTCCCTTTCCATTTGCTGTAACTACCATTTGGTTAACTAACCCATCTGTATCTGTAATTATAGAAAGTAAGTCATCACCTTTTAATGTTCCACCCATAATTAACCCTGCTGTTAAAAATCTACCAAAAGCATTTATTCCTGTTGGACTACATTTATGTATATCTAAAGCCTCTTGCACTATTTTTGTTGAGTCTACTATAAAAAATCTTGCATTTTTACTTGTCCCTCTTATCATTCGACTTTCCACTATATATCACCTTCCTAATATTTGATTAATTATATCTTATTATATCTTTATATTTTTCATATTGTTCTTTAGTTAATATTTTTTTTATTCCTCTGTTATCAAGTATTAAATCATTTTCCTCTAGATACTCCCTAAGAATTTTAATTTGTTTCTTACTTAAACCATAATATTTTAAAGTGTCATCAGTTGCACTATTTATATGTAAAAGTTTATATTCTGGAAGTTTATCTATTAAAAAATATTTTTTTAATTTATTACAAGTACTTTTACCAATTCCGCTAACTCTATCTAAATCATCAATATCACATATTCTACCAACTGAATCTCTAAATTCCAAAATTTTATAAACATAGCTTTGAGCAACTCCAGCATTTAGCATTTGAGATTTAGTTGCTATATTTATATCAAGCTTTCCAGAGGAAGAATCACTGTAATTAACTTTGTATTTAGAACTTATTGCAAAAGTTACTGCTGATATTACAAAAAAAATATAAAAAATTCTTTTTATTCTTATATTCAAAAAATCACCTTCTCCAAGTTTAAAATTCAAAAAGTTTATTTTTTTGTTTTATCCTTTCTTTCATTTCACAAATATACATATATGGATCTTTAGGATTTATATATCTTTCTATTGATGATCTTGTTTTATCTATTCTCATTACTTTCTTACTAATTCCACCACCACCAAGGGCTATTGTAGATTGGTTTTCTTCTATCATTTCAATATTAAATATTGATTCTTTTCCCAAAAGAGAATAACCTATATTTTCTCCCCAATCATGTGTATTTTTTTGTCTATAAAGATAATAGGGAAATAGTTTTTTTAAAGTAGTTATTTCTTTTATTTTACATTGTATCTTTTCATTTTCAATCTCTCCTATTTTATAATTATCCTTAAGTAATTTTGATCCTTTTTTAATAGCTAGTGTGTGTATTGTAAAATTATCTATTTCATAATCCTTTACTTGATCCAAAGTTCTTAAAATATCTTCAACTTTCTCACCAGGTAACCCTATTATAAAATCCATATTAATAACAAAACCTAATTTCTTTATTTCTTTGAACATTTCATCAAAATGTTCTCTGTTAAAACTTCTATTTAAGTCTTTTAATATTTTTTCATTGAAAGTTTGAGGATTCAAACTAATCCTATCCACCTTCATTTCCTTTAGTATATTTAATTTTTCTAAGTTTAAAGTATCCTCTCTTCCAGCTTCAAATGTAAATTCTTTTAACTTACTTAAGTCAATATTTTCATACAAGGCCTGTATTATATTCTTTAAATCTTTTTCTTTTAAAATACTTGGAGTTCCTCCACCAAAATATAGAGATTCTATATTATAGGATTTCCCCTTTAACATTTCTCCAGTTAGTTTTATCTCTTCTATTAAAGTCTCAACAAATTGATTATAAAATCCACCTAACTTACTATTTATTTCATAGGAAGCAAAAGAACAATATTTACATCTTGTTGGACAATATGGAATCCCAACATACATATTAATACTTTTATCATTTAAATACTCATTTTCTTTTTTCACAACTTCTAACAATAATGCTCTTTTCTCTGGAAATACAAAGTATAGTTTTTTCAATATCTCATCTATTTCTTCAAAGGAATATCCCATAAGAAGAAATCTTCTTACTAATTTTGTGGGCCTCACTCCTACCAAGGCTCCCCATGGATATTTTTTTTCAAATAATAATAATAACCCTGCCTTTGCCATTACTGTTTTTTGATCTATCATATTTTTAGTATAATTTTTTAAAGTGAAAACTTTCTTTAATTCATCTGCTTTTATTTCTAGTGAAATTTCTTCTTCACTTTCTTTTAAAGTTTTAACTGAGAAATTTTCTATATTAATATCATTTAATAATATTCTTTTAAACTCTATTATAGTATTCTCTTTACTTTTAAAATCTAATTTAATTTCCAATTTTTTCTCCTACAAAATCTCTTCTTTTTTTATTTTTCTCAAATATTCTTCATATACTTTAGTATCTATTTGATTATTTTTATATAGAAATTTTAAGCATTCCCTTTTATTAAGACTCCCTTTTCTTCCACTAACTTCTATAAAAGAAGCTATTTGATTTGTACGTCCTGTTCTTATTAGATTACTAATTCCCTTGTTAACATACATCATTTCACATAAAGGAACTTTTAGTTTTTTATCTTGATTAACACTTTCAATAAATTCTTGATATATTACCCCTATTAAATTATTGGACAATAGTTTTTGAATAAATTCTTTTTTTTCATTTGAAAATGTTGAAATAATTCTATCTATTGTATCAACAGCTCCTGTTGTATGAAGAGTTGATATAACTAAATGCCCTGTCTCAGCACCAATTATAGCCATTTCAATACTTTCTAAATCCCTTAGTTCCCCTACCATTATTATATCTGCATCTTGACGCAGAGAAGATTTAAGACCTGATGAAAAATTAGTAACATCCTCTCCTATTTCCCTTTGCCTAATTATACTTTTTTTATTTTCAAATATATATTCTATAGGGTCTTCTATTGTTAATATGTTATATGATTTGTTTTTATTAAACTCTTCTATGATGGAGGCTATGGTAGTGCTTTTACCACTACCACTTTTCCCTGCTACAACTAATAACCCCTGTTTAGAATCTAAAAAATCATAAACCTTATCATTTATATTTAATTCTTTTAAACTTGGAATATAATTTTTAATTATTCTTATAACCATTGAAATTTTATTCTTCTCATAAAATATATTTACTCTACAATTACCCTCTTTATCCTTAATTGATAAGTCAATTTCTTTTTCTTTTTCTAATTTATTTTTCTCATTGTCATTTAATGTGAAATTTAAAATTTCCAACATGTTCTCATTTGATAATTTATTATAATTTTCTATTTTTATCAAATTTCCATTAACTCTTAAAACTGGAAATTCCCCAACAAGAAAATGTATGTCTGAAGCTTGAATATCCCTCCCTTTTTTTATAATCTTAAAAAAAGTTTCTTCAGTCATAAATACCATCCTCCATTAAAATAGCAACTATAAATTCAATAAAATAAGTACTAAAATTCCTAGCACTATACGATAAATACCAAATAATTTAAAAGTCCTAGTTTTTATGTATTCCATAAACCATTTTATCACTAAATAAGCAACTATAAAAGAAATTATAAAGCCAACTGCTAATAACTCCCATTCTAAACTAGTAAAGCTAAAACCACTTTTCATTAATTTTAAAAGTGTAGCTCCCATCATTGTTGGAATAGCTAGAAAAAAAGAAAACTCTGCAGCTGTTCCCTTTGAAAGCCCCAAAAGTAAGGCTCCTATTATTGTAGCCCCTGACCTTGAAGTTCCTGGAATCATTGCTAAACATTGGAAAAAACCAATTATAAATGCAACTTTATAAGATATTTCTCCAATAGAATTAATTTTTCTAACTTTCTTTATTTTGTCCTCTATGAAATAAAGAATAATACCATAGAAAATCAACATTAAAGCAACTATAAAAGTGTTTCCTAAAAAAACCCTAGTAATATAGTCATCTGCTAATAATCCAATAACTCCTGCTGGTAAAACTCCAACTATTATTTTACTCCAAAGGGACATTCTTTCTTTAAAAATTTCCTTTGACTTAACAAAGGGATGAATATCTTTCCAAAAATATAATATAACTGAAATAATAGCACCAAACTGAACTATTATTAAAAAATTATCCATAAAAGCTTTTGAAACATAGGGTGAATCTATAAATTTCTCAACAAGTATCATATGCCCAGTACTACTAACTGGTAAAAATTCAGTAATACCTTCAACTATACCAAGAATTATAACAAGTAAAAAAGGATTCATAAGTCCCCCTATAAGTATTTATCTTCTTTAGATAAATAGTTCACAACATAATCATAAACCCCTTCTTCTAAAGAATAAAATTTATCTAAATATCCTGCTCTTTTTGATTTTTCCATTTTAGCTTCTGTAAAATATTGATATTTCCCTCTTAAGTCCTCTGGCATTGGAACAAATTTAATCACATCTTCTTCTTTTAAAGAATTATCTTTAGATGCTGCTCTCATTGCTGCTATTGATAAATCTTTAAAACTTCTAGCTTTACCAGTTCCCACATTGTATACTCCAGATTCTACTTTTTCTGTTAAAAAATAATATAGCATGTTTACAACATCCTTAATATATACAAAATCTCTTAATTGTTCCCCATCTTTAAATCCTTCCTTATGAGACTTAAATAATTTAACATAACCATTTTCTTTATATTGATTAAATGTATGGAAAACCATTGAAGCCATTCTTCCCTTATGATATTCTTGAGGTCCATAAACATTGAAGAATTTACAACTTACCCATTGCTTTGGACTATCCAATTGTTTAAAAGACCAATCGTCAAATAATTTTTTAGAATATCCATATTTATTAAGAGGCATTAGTTTTTTATATTCTTCAACAGTAATGTCATCATTATATCCTAATTCTCCAGCTCCATAAGTGGCTGCTGAAGATGAATTTACAAAATTTATATTGTATTTTGTACAAAATTTAAATAAATTTTTAGTATACTCATAATTATTGCTCATAAGAAAATCTCCATCTTTTTCTGTTGTTGCTGAACAAGCTCCAAAATGAACAACTCCTGTTATTTTTTTTGCATTTTCTTCATTGGATAACCACTCAAAAAGATTATCTTTATCCATCCAATCTGCATAATCTCTTTTTCTTAAGTTAAGCCACTTATCCTCTGTTTCCATTTTATCAACTGCTAATATATCATTTATTCCCATTTCATTTAATTTCCATATAAAAGCACTACCTATGAATCCTGCTGCCCCTGTTACTATTATCATTTTTGCCTCCTAAATTAAATTCTTTTATCCAATTTTACCATTTTTCACTTGTTTTTTAAACTTTTTTTAAATTCTAAATACTCTTTCTCATTTAATCCAGTTTCTCCCAAGGTAACATTAACTCTATTTTCCCCATGAAAATCTGAACCCCCTGTAATGATTAAATTATATTTATTTGCTAATTTAATATATTTTTCCTTATCTTTTTTATCAAAACTATAGTAATTAACTTCTAAACCTTCTAATCCAAATTCTTTTAAATCTATAATTAATTTTTCTATTTCATTGTCATTTGCACCAATTAGTTTAGGATGTGCCAAAGATATTAAAGCTCCATTGGCTTTTAATGTTTTCACAGCATCTATTGGTTTATAATTTTTTTTCTCTACAAAAACTAATCCTGATTTCCCTAAATAATTTTTAAAAGCATCTCCTTTAGTATAAACATAACCTTTTTTTATCATTAAATCTGCAAAATGAGCTTTACTTATTATATCACCTTTAGCTATAGTTTTTAACTCATCTAAAGTTACATTTAATTTTAGTTTATTTAATTTTTCTATTATTTTATCATTTCTTTCTTCTCTAATTTTTTTTATTCTAATTAATTCTTTTTTAAAATCATCATCCTCTATATTTAAACCATATCCTAAAATATGTACATCCTTTCCATTTAAATTGCACGACATTTCTATACCTTTAATAATTTCTATATTATATTTTTTTGATAAAGCTTCCACATTAAAAAGACCATTTACTATATCATGATCTGTTATTCCTATGGATTTTAATCCTTTTTCCTTTGCTGCTTTTATTAATTCTTCAACTGAATATGTTCCATCTGAATTTTCTGTATGAGTATGTAAATCTGCTACTATTTTATCATCCATAATTTCTCCTTTATTAATATTAACAAGGCTGCTTCAAAAAGAAACAGCCTTGAGTATCATTTTATTCTAATTATCCCAATTTTCCAATGGAGAAAAATAATTTGGATAAGCAATGTATAATGCTTTTGCGTTTATATTATTTATATCTCTTTTTGATTTTATAGCTACTTTAGATAGGTCTACTAATTCTTCAACCCTTTGTGAAACTTCAGCTCCATACCAACTTTTACTATCAAAGAATTCTCTTCTCTTTATAAATTTATTTAATATTTTTCTTAATTTTTTAACATCTTTTTCATTTAAATCTTTTTGTTTAGAAAACTCAACTATTTTAGCCCATTCTTCTTCCATGGCAACTGTGTTTTCTATATGATTAGATGGATTTTCCATTCTTAAATAAGAATCTGAAACCATTTTTTGAACTAACCCCTTAGGATTTTTTAAATTGTTATCCTTTAAATAAAATTTTCTATCTATTTTAGATACATATTTACTTACTAAATTTTCAAATTTTTCACTATCTTCAGCTGTTATATCTTTTTTTGTTGAAAGACCCTTTAAAAAGTCATATTGTTTTTCTGACATTTTACCTGTTTTTCTTAAGTAATATACTGGATTTTCGTTTCCATATAGATCAGAAATATAAGCTTTATTTTCTATTTCTTTAGAAATAGTCTCTCCCCAATTTTTCATATTTTCCTTAGTAAATTTTTGTTTCTGTACTTCTTTATTTTTTAGAGAAGTACAAGCAGTTAACATTATAACTGATAATAAAATTAATATTTTTTTCATATTAGAAAAACCTCCCATTATCTACCGCAACATTTTTTGTATTTTTTCCCACTACCACAAGGACAAGGTCCATTTGGATTATCAGGCCCTCCATATTTTTTCTCTTCCTCTTCAGCTTCCTCTTTAGTTTTAACAACTATTTTAAACATATAAGAAGTTGTATCAACTTTTATTGTTTCAATCATTTTAGCGTATAAATCCCCAGAAATTAATTTATATTCAACAACTGGATCCCTTTGACCATATGATCTTAAATAAATACCTTCTCTCAATCCATCTAAAGCCTTTAAATGTTCTCTCCATCTATTATCTACAACTTCCAAAAGAACATACTTTTCTATTTGTCTCATTATTTCTGGAGTTACTTCCTTTTCTTTTTCTTGATACTTTTCTTGAATCTCCTTAAATAATTTTTCTATATAGTCTTCTATTCCATAGGCTTTATATTCTTCTAAGTCTTTTATTTCATAATTATATTTTTCTTCTAAAAATTCTGCAAGACCTTTAATATCCCACTCTTCTTTGTACTCTCCTACAAATCTTGAAATTACTTCACTTTCAATAGTGCCCCTAAGCATATCTTGAATAGTATCCTTTAATTCTTTTTTAGATAAAGCTTCGTTTCTACTTGAGTAAATAGCCTCTCTTTGTTTGTTCATAACATCATCAAATTCAAGTAAAGATTTTCTAATACCAAAGTTTCTAGATTCAACTTTCTTTTGAGCATTCTCTATTGATTTAGTTATCATCCTATGAGTTATTGGTTCTCCCTTTGGAATTCCTAATTTTTCCATAACACTTTTAACTCTGTCTGAACCAAATAATTTCATAAGATCATCTTCTAGGGATAAATAAAATTGTGATTCCCCTGGATCCCCCTGTCTTCCTGATCTTCCTCTAAGTTGATTGTCGATTCTTCTAGATTCGTGTCTCTCTGTTCCTAGTATAAATAATCCACCTAAAGATAATACTTTTTCTTTTTCCTTTTCACATTGAAGTGTATATTTTTTTAGTAACTCACTATATTCTTCATCATTTTTAGCTTCGTTTTTAGCCATGAATACTGGATTTCCACCTAGCATTATATCAGTACCTCTACCAGCCATATTAGTAGCTATTGTCACTGATTTATATCTTCCTGCTTGGGCAACTATCTCTGCCTCTTTAGCATGAAATTTAGCATTAAGGACGTTATGAGGAATATCTAATTTTTTCAATTCATTTGACAATAATTCTGATCCTTGAATTGTTATTGTTCCAACTAGCACTGGTTGACCTTTTTCATAAAGCTTTTTAATTTCTTCCACAATAGCTTCTATTTTTTCTTCTTCACTTTTATAAATTATGTCTCCATTATCCTTCCTAATTATAGGTTTATTAGTTGGAATAATAACAACTGGCAATTCATATATAAACATGAACTCAGATGCTTCTGTTTCTGCTGTTCCTGTCATTCCTGATAATTTTTTATACATTCTAAAATAATTTTGTAGGGTTATTGATGCAAGGGTTTGATTTTCCCCAGCTATTTTAACCCCTTCCTTTGCTTCAATAGCTTGGTGAAGACCGTCTGAATATCTTCTTCCCTCAAGGGCTCTACCTGTAAATTCATCTATAATTACAACGTCACTACCTTTTACTAAATAGTCCTTATCCCTTTGGAATAATTCTTTAGCTTTTAAACATTGCATTAGATAATGAGTTAATTCTATATTTTCAGGAGCATATAGATTTTCTAAATTTAACATTTTTTCAACTTTTTTTACTCCCTTTTCAGTAAGAACTATATTTTTAGTTTTTTCATCAACTTCGTAATCTTTCCATTTTGCATCTGGAATATTCATTTCTTTTTTCTTTTTTATATCAGTTATTTTTTCTGTTTCTCTACTTCTTTCTAGAATAGTTGCAACTTGATTAAATGTTTCATATAATTTTGAAGTATTCTCTGCTGCTCCAGAAATTATTAAAGGTGTTCTTGCTTCATCAATTAATATTGAATCCACCTCATCAACTATACAAAAATTTAAACCTCTTTGAACCTTTTCTTCCAATGTTCCAACCATATTATCTCTTAAATAATCAAAACCAAACTCAGAATTTGTCCCATAAGTTATATGACAGTTATATGCTTCCTTTCTTTCATTATTAGGAAGATTACTAACTAAAACTCCTGTTGTTAAACCTAAAAATTCAAAAAGCTCACCCATTTGTTCCTTATCTCTTTTTGCAAGATAATCATTTACAGTTATTACATGTACTCCCTTTTCAGTAAGGGCATTTAAATAAATTGGACAAGTTGCAACTAATGTTTTTCCCTCTCCAGTTTTCATTTCAGTAATTTTTCCTTCATAAAGAACTATCCCACCAATAAGTTGAACATCATAGTGTCTCATATTTAAAACTCTTTTTGACCCTTCCCTTACAACTGCAAAGGCTTCCTCTAACAAACTGTCCAATGTTTCTCCAGCTTTTAACCTATTTTGAAATTCTTTAGTTTTACCCTTTAGTTCTTCATCTGATAATTTTTCATATTCCTTTTCTAGTGCATTGATTCCCACTATTCTCTTAGAAATTCTTTTAATTTCCCTGTCATTTTTTGTGCCAAAAATTCCCTTTAATAAATTACCTATCATATTAAAATTTCCCCTCTATTTTTTATTTTCATCTTAGTAATATAAATACTATCACAATAAATACTCACTAGTCAAACTCAACATATTTTAAAAGATGTTTATAGACTAGTTTTCATTTTTATTTTTCACCATTTGAAAAAATTCTTCCTCACTTATAATTTTTATTGTGGGAATTTCCCTAGCTTTTTTTAATTTGCTTCCTGCATCATTTCCAACAATTAAAAAATCTAATTTTTTGCTTACCCCTGATAAATTTTTCCCGCCGAATTTTTCTATTTCTTCTTTAATTTCATTTCTGGTGAAATGTTCTAGCTTTCCTGTAGCTAGAAAGGTTTTATTTTCAAATATATTTTTCTCTATCTTAGACTCTTTTCCTAAAGAAAAGTTTATTCCATAATCCTTTAATTTATTCACAACTAAAATATTATCTTCATTTCTAAAGAAATTATATACAGAGTTTCCAACTTTTTCTCCTATTCCATCTATTTCTATCAGTTCTTCCTTTTCCATATTTATAAGTTTATCAATATTTTTGCTCTTCTCAGCAAGTAAATTAGCTAAAAATTTCCCAACTTCAGGAATTCCAAGGGAATATAATACTTTAGAATAATCTCTTTTTTTACTTTCCTCTATTGAATTTATAATATTATCAACACTTTTTTCACCCATTTTTTCTATTTGCTCTAATTTTTCCCTATAATTTTTCAAATTATAAATATCTGTAATATCTTTTATTAGGCCTAACTCTAAAAACTTTTCAACTATTTTTTGACCAAATCCCATTATATTCATTCCGTCCCTAGAGACAAAATATTCTATTTTTCCTTGTACTTGAGCACTACAATTTTTGTTTGTACATTTTAAATCAACAAATCCCTCTTCTTTTTCCAATTTACTATGACAAACTGGACATTCTTCTGGAGCTATAATTTCTTTTTCTTCTCCAGTTCTCATTTCTTTTATTGGCTTTACCACTTGAGGTATAATTTCCGCTGCTTTTTCTATAAATACCCTATCACCTATTTTTATATCTTTTCTTAATATTTCATCAAAATTATGTAAACTTGCTCTTTTTACACGGCTTCCTGAAACTTCTACTTCTTCCAATTCTGCAACAGGTGTTACTTTACCAGTTCTTCCAACTTGCCAAGTTATATCAAGCAGCTTAGTTGACACTTGTTTTGCTGGAAATTTATATGCAATTGCCCATCTTGGACTTTTTGTAGTATTTCCTAAAGTATTCCAATATTGAATTTCATTAACCTTTATAACCATTCCATCTGTTTCATAGTCTAATTTATTTTTTTCCTTTTCCCAGTATTTTATTCTTTCATCTAATTCTTCCACAGTTGAAATTTTTTCTCCAATATCTGTTGTTTTTAACCCTTTATTTTTTATAAATTCCAAAACTTCCTTGTGAGTAGTTAACCCATATTCTAAAGGTTCTACTATAAAATAAAAATAGCAATCTAGTTCCCTTTTTTTTACTACTTTAGCATCTAACTGCCTAAGAGTTCCACTTGCTGCATTTCTAGGATTAGCAAAAACTTCTTCACCATTTTCTAATCTTTCTTTATTTATTTTTATAAATTTACTTAAAGGTAAGACAACTTCTCCCCTTGCTTCTAAATCAATATCCTCATCTAAAAAATGTGGAATTGATTTTATCTGCATAACATTTTCCGTTACATCTTCTCCTATTTTCCCGTCTCCCCTTGTAACTGCCTGAACTAATTTTCCTTTTTTATATATAACACTGATAGAAAGACCATCTAACTTAACTTCTAAAATATAAGATAGTTTATTTTCAATATTCATTTCTTTGTATATACTTTTCTCTGTTCTTTTTATAAAATTATCAATATCTGTTACATTATAACTATTAGATAAACTTAACATTGGTTTTTTATGCTGAATCTTTTTAAATTTGGTATTACTTAAACTAGATCCCACTTGCAAAGTTGGAGAATCAAAAATTTTATATTGTTCATTTCCAGCCTCTAATAATTCTAAATCTTTTAAAAGTTTATCATATTCCACATCTGAAACTAAACTTTCATTTTTACTATAATAATATTCATTATATTTCTTTATTTTTTCCTGTAATTCTCTTATTTTTTCTGCTTTTTTATTCATTAAGTACCTACCCTATTTAATTCTTTATTAATCTTAAATTATTATATCATTTATACATTATTTATAAAATAAATTCTTGCATTAATTTTGTTTTTTTTATATTATATAAGAATATATATTAACTATGGAGGTTATATGAAAAACAATTTAAAATTAGAAACAGAACCTATACCAATTCTTGTTAAATCCTTGGCTTTTCCAGCCATCACTGGTATGTTAGTTAATGCTATTTACAATATTGTGGATACTTTTTTTGTTGGTAAGCTAAATGATCCCTATGCCTTAGGAGCTGTATCAATTGCTTTCCCCACAATTATGATAATCACTGCCATTGCTTTAACACTTGGAATTGGACTTGGAGCTTTACTTTCTAGAACCCTAGGAGAAAAAAAGTTCTCCAAAGCTAATTCTATTTTTTCCACAGTAATAGTTTTCACCTTTTTTGTTGGAATAGTAATTGGAATATTTGGATTTTTCAATACTGAATTTATCTCTAAAATTTTTGGAATAAATGGAATATTAAAAATCTACTTTAAAAACTTTATAAGATGGATATTTCTTGCAGCTCCATTTACAACTCTTAATATGGCCCTTAACAATAGTATAAGGGGAGAAGGAAATGCTAAATATAGTATGCATGCTCTAAATTTAGGAGCCCTTGTTAATGTTATTTTAGATCCCTTATTTATATTTCATTTTCATTTGGGAGTTTCTGGGGCTGCTATAGCAACTGGATTATCTCAATTTGTATCAACTGTATTTTTGTTAAGTTTTTATTTGAAAAACAATTCAATAATTAAATTTAAAATTAAAGAAGTTAGTTTTAAATTTAAAATGTTTAAAGAGCTATTAACAATGGGATTCCCATCATTTATAAGACAAATACTTGTTAGTTTAGCTGTTGCCCTTGTTAATTCTGCTGCTTCATTATTTGGTCCTGAGGCCATTGCAGGTTTAGGAGTAGCTATGAGAATAAATTCTCTAAATGTTTTTGTTTTATTTGGACTAGGTCAAGCTTTACAACCAATAGTTGCATATAATTATGGGGCTAAGAAATTTCAAAGAGTTAAGGAATCCATTGGCTATACTTTAAAATTAGCAAATTATTTTTCAGTAATATCATCAGTTGTTTTCTTTATTTTTGCTAAATATTTAATTGCTTTATTTACAAAAGATCCAAATATAATTAATTATGGAAGTTTGTTTTTAAGAGGTTCTGCTTTAACTTTTTCTCTTAATGGTTTCCAAATAATTATAACTACTTTATTCCAAAGTTTAGGAAAAGGATTCTATGCCTTTTTAACAACATCATCTAGGCAAGGATTTTTCTTTATTCCTGTTATATTAGTTCTTCCTAAATTAATAGGTTTTTACGGACTACCTGGTACTCAAATAATAGGGGATACTGGAGGATTTTTAGTTGCTTTTTATTTATATAAAAACTTTAAAAAAGAAATTGGTGATAAAATTAAAATATTGGAAAAATAAAAAAATACTACCTAAGGTAGCATTTTTTATTGGTTCTTTGTCAACTGGTGTTGGTGGAGAAAAATAAAAAAATAAATAATGTTTTTGTTCCTTCAGCTTTATGCTGAAGGAATTTTTATTTTTGTTAAATTGCTATAAATTAAAATTCTATTTCT
>NZ_WJWY01000036.1 GCF_010367435.1 Fusobacterium sp. IOR10 | reverse complement strand
AATCACATCCTTTCTTTTGGTGTCGCAACTTAATTGTAACGGATTTTTTTATTTGTCTCAATTTTTTTTTGCAAAAAATAAAGGCATTAGTATTTTTACAAATACCAACACCAAATATTATAGACCCCTTTAAAGTTATTTAAAGGTGCTTTTTTATAAATTAAGGATTTAAACTAAATTGTTTCCTATTAACACTATATAAAATTCCAGCTATTAAAAATGAGAAACTAACTAAAATAAAAGGTAACATTGTAAAATAACTATATGCAAAGGCAGATATAAGTCCACCAAGAATCATTCCAATAGCTTTAGATGCATTAAAATATCCTGAAAGTAGCCCATAATTTTTATAGTAACCTTCAGTATATAAAGATTGTTGAATAGGAATATAAATAGCGTTACACATATAAAATAAAATACTTATTAGAAAAAATAAAGTAATATTTTCATTAAATATTATAAGTGAAAATCCAATTAAAGAATTGGCAATTAAAACAGTTGGTAAAGTTTTTCTTAAATTAAATTTTTTAATGAGATATGGATTAATTATCAAATTAACAAGAAGACTTAAAATTCCAATGATTCCCATAATTGTTCCATTATAAGAAGGAGGTAAATTTAATCCAGCTTTTATATGAAAATTAAAACTATTATTAAATCCAACTCTTGAGAATTCACTGAACATAACTCCTATAAAAAATATTATAATTGGAAAAGTTAAAATACTTTTTCCCTTTTTTAAATTAAAAATTTTAAGGCTTTCTAAAATATTTAATTTTTGTTTGTTTTTATTTTCTTCTTTCAAACTTTCAGGTAATAGTTTTTTGAAAAAAACAGCCTCTGTAAATAATAAAATTATTTGCAGTGCAAAGGCGTAATAAATATTCAAAGTTCCTATAAGACCACCAACAAAAAATCCAAAGGATCTTGCTATAGTTGCAATAGCAGCATAAGTGGATAAAACTTTTGCTTTATTATCTTTAAAAGTTATATCAGCAATATAGGCCAGTGCAATTACTTGAAACCCTCCTGAAAAAAGGCCACTTAAAAATCTGCAAAGAAGAATTATCTGTGGTATACTGAAAATAGAAAATCCCAATTGACCTACAGCATAACCAGTTATACATATTCTAATTATAGGAATTCTTCCAATTCGGTCACTAACATTTCCCCAAAAAGGGGATAATAATAAATTTCCAACAGCCATTGAAGAAAAAAGCAATCCAAACATATAATCAGGCATATTCATCAATCTAATATATGCAGGAGTTACAGGATGTATGAGATTATTAATAGTATTTATAAAAAAAAATACAGTGTAAAATTTTAAAATATTAGTTTGCATATGGGTTTCTCCTTATTAATAAAGTCTTTGAATAGTTTAAGCTAATAATGGAATCAAGTCAACTACTTTATATAGATATTGACAAAAAATATAAAAAAATATATAATTACATATGTAATTGAAAAAAACAGGAGGTAGTCATGAATAGAATAGAAGGTAAGATTGCTTTAGTAACAGGTGGAGCAATGGGAATAGGTAGAGCAATAGTTGAAAGATTTGCATCAGAAGGAGCTAAAGTTGTAATTGCCTGTGATATTAATCCATGTGAATACGAACAAGAAAACATAGTTGGAAAAATATTAAATGTAACAGATAGAGAGGGTATAAAAACTTTAGTTAAAGAAGTAGTTGAAGAATATGGAACTATTGATATTCTAGTTAATAATGCAGGAATAACTCAAGATGGACCTTTTGTAAGAATGAAAGAATCTCAATGGGATTCTGTAATAGATATTAATTTAAAGGGTGTTTTTAATGTGACTCAAGCAGTTGCACCAGTAATGACTAAACATAAAAAAGGATCAATAATTACATTATCATCAGTTGTGGGAATATATGGAAATATAGGACAAACAAATTATGCTGCAACTAAAGCAGGTGTAATTGGTATGACACAAACTTGGAAAAAAGAGTTAGCTAGAAAGGGAGCTCAAATTAGAGTTAACTGTGTTGCACCAGGATTTATCCAAAGTCCAATGACAGAAAAATTATCAGAAAAAGCTGTGGAAAATATTTTAAGTGGAGTTCCTTTGAAAAGAATGGGAACTAAAGAAGATGTTGCAAATACAGTTTTATTTTTAGCAAGTGATGAATCTTCATATATTTCAGGAGTAACAATTCCTATTTCTGGTGGATTATCATTCTAAATAATTAAATAAATAATGAAAAAAGCGAAAATAATTTATTTTCGCTTTTTTTTATTATTTAATGATTAATCATGGCATTTTCTGCTAATTTTATAAACTCAGCTACAATATAAGGTCTGTGAATAATTTTCTTTTTGTAAACAATATAAAAAGTTCTATTACTGTCAACATTTTTAATTTTATAATAGTTGGAGTTTCTATCTTTATTAATGGAACTAGGAACAAAACCAACTCCCATATTTTGAGCTACCAAAGAATTTATTGTATCAAAATCCTTAGATTCTAAAATGCAATTTGGAGTAAAATTTAAACTTTTACAAATATTATCAATAATTTTTCTAGATTTAAACTCTTTTATTAATAGAATAAAACTTTCATTTTTGAAATTAGTTAAATCAATTTCTTTAATACCTTGATTTTCACCAAAGTCTCGATTAAGATGATTATTCTTAGCAATGGCTAATAGTATATTTTCTTCGAAAAATTTTTTATAGGAAAGAGTAGATTTTTTTTCCTGAAAAGTAGAAATAACAATATCTAATTTATTTTCTAATAATAATTTTTCTAAGTTAGCTGAATAATCCTCAATTATTTTTATTTGCACATTTGGAAGCATTTTTTTATAAAATGGTATTAGTTTAGGAAGAAAGTATTTTCCATAGGATTGATGAATACCAAGTCGAATAATTTTTTTTTTGCAAGAGGCTAAGGTATTAAGTTCATTGTTAAATTTATTTGTAAGGGATAAAATTTCTTCACCCTTTTTTAAAAACATTTCTCCAGCAAATGTTAAAGATATATTTTTATTATTTCTTCTAAAAAGTTGAAGTCCAAGTTCTTTTTCAAGCTTTGTAATAGACTGACTTAAGGCAGATTGACTTATAAAAATTGCATCAGCAGCTTTGGAAAAACTTTCATATTTAGCAATTGCAATTACATATTCTATTTCTTTAAGTGTCATTTTTATTCTCCTTATAAGTTTTTCTTATAGGTATATTATATAATAATATTTTACAAAATACAATATTATTGATAAAATTAATCCATACAAGACGGAATTGAATTCCAGAGATTGACCGTCTAATTTCCTTAATCTTATACTTATAAATAAAAAAAGAAAATGAAGGTTGCCCCTTTCATTTTCTTTTTTTATTAGTAGTTATTTTCCCCAAGTATTTGGAGATTTATTCCATTTTAATGCTATTTCTTTTTCTTCCACATTAAGATATTTTTTTTCAGCAGCAAGTTCTATAAGAGTTGTGAAATTAGAAATGTTTTCAAGTTCTACATTTGCTTCTTTAAAGTTTTCAATAGCTTTTGGAAATTCATATGAAAATATAGCAACTACTTCAACTTCTTTTGCTCCAGCTTCTCTAGAAGCTTGCACAGCTTTAATTGAACTTCCACCAGTGGAAATTAAATCTTCAATAACTATTACTTTTTTCCCTTGAAAATCAGCTCCCTCAATTTGTTGTCCAGCTCCGTGATCTTTTTTAGCAGAACGAATATATGCCATTGGAACATTTAATCTTTCAGCAATAAATCCAGCCCAAGGAATTCCAGCAGTTGCAGTTCCTGCAATTATATCAAAACTTTTATTTTTCAAAATATCAATAAAACCATCTACAACAATATTTCTTTCTTCAGGATAACCAATCATTTTTCTGTTGTCACAATAAATTGGACTTTTTATTCCAGAGACAAAGGTAAATGGCTCCTTTACATTTAATTTAACAGCTCCCACAGACAATAAAGAATTAGCAACATCTTTTGCTCTACTCATATTAAATCACTTCCTTTCCTATTTTAAATTCATTAAATTTTCCATTATTAAATACAACGTTTCCTCTCACAATTGTAGTAATAATATTACCACCTTTATTAAAACCTTTATAAGGGGTCCAATTACATTTTGATATTATATTAGTACTATCTATTTTTTCATTAACATTTAAGTTAACAAGTACAATATCAGCGTCATAACCTATTTTTAAACTTCCTTTTCCTTTTAGGTTAAATATTTTACTAGGGTTTTCACTCATAAGTCTTTTTAAAGTTTCAATATCTAACTTTTTTTCTTTTACAGCTTGTAGCATTAATTCCAATGAATTTTCCACCCCAGGGATCCCATAAATTAAATTTTTCTTTTTTTCCTCCAATGTGTGAGGAGCATGGTCAGTTCCTATAGTATCTATAATTCCTTCATTTATAGCCTTCCAAAGAGCGTTATTATCAGCCTTTGTTTTTAACTGAGGTTTCATAACCAAAAGAGGATTATCTTTTAAATTATCCTTGTTTAAAAATAAATGATGAGGGGTAACTTCTCCATAAACTTTTAATTTTTTTGCTTTAGCATCTCTTAAATATTCTATTTCTTCCTCAGTTGAAAGATGGCATAGATAAAGGGATGTATTGGTTTTCTCAGATATTTCAATGGCTTTTTTTACCATTTTACCTTCTGCATGTACAGCTACTAATTTAGAATTTTCAAATATATTTTGTAACACTTTATCGTCTTCAACAAGCATATTTCCTGTGGAAACATTCATAAAAATTTTAGTTGCCACTGAAATATGAATAGTTTTTTTTACTTCGTTACTATTATCTAATTTACTGCCTCCAAAATAAAACCCATAATCTACAAAACTTCTATTTTTAGAATTTTCTTTTTTCTTTAGAAGTTCTTCTTTAGTTGTAACATTTGGAATAGTGTTTGGCATGTCTAAAAATGTAGTTATTCCACCCTTGGCACAGGCCATACTTCCAGTTATAAAGTCTTCCTTGTAAGTAAGTCCTGGATCTCTCATATGAGTGTGAGGATCAATTATTCCAGGAAGGGCATATTTTCCATTGGCATAAATAATCAAATTATCTTTATTAAATTCTGCAGAAATTTCATCTTGAATTTTAGTTATTTTCTCATTTTCAATTAAAATATCTTTTGGAACTGCTTTATTGTTTATAAAAATTAAAGCATTTTTAATTAACATTTTGTCACCTCTTTTAATTGATTTTTAAAATTAGTCCTTCTTCAATTTCCTTTATAATTAATTTTACTGCTTTTTTAGGATCTTCATTTTTAGTAATTGGTCTTCCTACCACTAGGAAATCACAACCGTTTATAATAGCGTTTTTTGGAGTCATAATTCTTTGCTGATCATTGGTAGCTGCCCAAAGAGGTCTTACTCCAGGACAGACAGTTTTAAAATCATCTCCTAAGTTTTCTTTTATTAAATTAGCTTCCCAAGGGGAACAAACAATTCCATTCATTCCAGATTCCTTAGATAAAGTAGCTAAATTCATAGCAAGCTCTTGTATGCTAGCTTTTGTTTTAAAGGTTTCTTTTATTTCTTCTTCAGAGAAACTAGTTAGAATAGTTACAGCAATAAGAAGGGAAGAGTTGTTTATTTTTCTAACTTCCTCAACAACTTTGGTCATCATTTTTTTACCACCAGTAGCATGAACATTAAACATAAAAACATCCTTTTTAGCAGCAAAAATAGCTGCCATAGAAGTGGTATTTGGAATATCATGAAATTTTAAATCTAAAAATATTTTTTTATTATTATCTTTTAAATACTTAATTATTTCTCCATTGGAATTTAAGAATAACTCCAGTCCAACTTTATAAAAAGTAGCTTCATTTTCTAATTTTTCTACCAGCTTAACAGCATCTTCCATTTTTGGGAAATCTAAAGCTATTATTAATCTATCTTTTCCATTCATAATTAGTCCTCCATATTTAGTGAAATTATTTTTTAAAGGCTATTCCTTTTATATCTTGTAAATTATTTAAATTGTTTTCAATACAATAACTATTTAATCCTTCTTTTATTTCAAGGGGCAAAAGTGGATTTGGGAAAATTCCTGTTCCAATTGAGACCATAGTTGCTCCAGCCATTATAAATTCCACAGCGTCTTCCCAAGAATTGATTCCACCCATTCCAACTATTGGAATACTAATGTTTTGTGCAACTTGATAAACCATTCTTACAGCAACTGGTCTAACAGCAGGTCCAGATAATCCTCCAAAAGTGTTTCCCAAGATTGGAGTCCCTTTTTTAATATCTATTTTCATCCCAAGCAATGTATTTATCATTGAAATAGCATCTGCTCCATTTTCTTCTACAATTTTAGCGATTTCAACTATATTTGTAACATTTGGAGAAAGTTTAACAATTAAAGGTTTATCTAAAACTTTTTTGACTTCTTTAGTAATTTTTCCTGCAACTTCAGGATTTGCTCCAAAAGCCATTCCACCATCTTTAACATTGGGACAAGATATGTTTAACTCTACCATATGAATTTCTTTTATTTTATTAACCCTTTTAGCAATTTCAACATATTGTTCAAGAGTACTTCCATTTATATTTACAATTATTTTTGTATTAATATTTTGTTTCATTAAATTTGGAATAATTTCATTTTCAAGAACATCAATTCCAGGATTTTCAAGACCAACACAGTTTAACATTCCACTGGGAGTTTCAGCTATTCTAGTTCCTAAATTTCCAGTTCTAGGTTCTAAAGTTAAACCTTTAAGTACAATCCCCCCTAATTCATTTGGATCAAAATAATCCTTATATTCTAATCCAAATCCAAAACAACCAGAAGAAGTTAAAATAGGATTATTAAACTCAATACCTAAAAAATTTACATTTAATTTGTTCAATTTAAACCCCCTTAATTATTCATTAATAATAATTTTGCTATTAAATACAGGACCATCTTTACATACTTTTTTCATGCCACTCTTTGTAAGAATAGAGCATCCTACACAAGCTCCAACTCCACAAGCCATCCTTTCTTCAAGGGAAACTTCACAGTCAATATTTTTACTATCAGCTATAGTCATAATATGTTTCATCATTATAGATGGTCCACAAGCGTATATTTTATCAATTTTTGTTTCTTTCAAAAGAGAAAGTAGAGGGACAGTTACATTTCCCTTTATTCCAAGAGAACCATCATCTGTTGTAATAATTGTTTTTACAGTTTCAAGATTAAAATTTTCTAGAATTCTCATACTTTCTTTATTTCTACCTCCAGAAATAAAAGTAACATTATTTTTTTTAGAAATGATATCAATTAAGAATTTCATAGGAGCCATGCCCATTCCTCCACCAATAACAACAATGTTTTCTTTTTCCACTTGAATGTCAAATCCATTTCCAAGAGGGCCTTGTAAATTAATGATTTCCCCTGATTTTATATTTTTAAATTCTTTAGTTCCCTCTCCCTTAACTTCATAATAGAATTCAATAATATTTTCATCTTTTGATATGTAGTGAAGACTAATGGGCCTTCTTAATAAAGTAGATTTATTCTTGCATTGAAGCATATAAAATTGGCCAGGTTTAGCTAAAGCTATGGATTTTTCACTTTTTAATTTTAATAGGTAATAAGAATCTGAAATTTTAATGTTTTCTAAAACCATACAATCTTCTAAGAACATGTATTTCCCTCCATATATTAATTAATTTTTTTTCCACAATAGTAACAGAATTGTTCATTATTTTTAATAACTACTTTGTTATCTGTTTTTTCAAAATTTGTAATACAATTTTTATTTGGACAAAGACTAACATCATTATTTATTACAGTATCATCATTTATTTTCTTTGAAGAATGGATGTTAATTTTACCTAAAGCAATTCCAATCATAGCTTCTCTTATTTGAACTCCATTTTTAGCTTGTTCAAAATATACAGCGTGTTTTGTGTCATCTAAATCAATATTAATTTCATTTACCCTAGGCAAAGGATGAAGAATTATCATGCTTTCTTTACAATTTCCTAGAATAATATTTTTTGAAATTTCAAATGAATTTTTTACCCTTTCATATAAATCTGGATTTTCAAATCTTTCCCTTTGAATTCTTGTCATATATAGAACGTCTACTTCTTTTAGTATTGCTTTATAATCAGAAAGTAGTTCATAGGGTATATTTTTTGAATCTAATATTTTTCGAATTTCACTTGGTATTTGAATTTCATCAGGAGCTATAAAATAAAATTTTTGTCCTGAGAATTTTGAAAGTGCCTCTGTTAAAGAATGGACTGTTCGTCCATATTTTAAATCTCCAACAAATGCAGTGGTAAGGTTATCGATATTTTTAAGTTTATCTTTAATAGTATATAAATCTAGAAGAGTTTGACTAGGATGCTCATTAGAACCATCTCCAGCGTTAATAATTGGTACAGTTGAAATATCCTTAGCAAATTTAGCAGCCCCATCTCTAAGGTGTCTCATGATGATCACATCTGAATAGCCTTCTATAACTTTTATTGTGTCCCTTAGACTTTCTCCTTTTTTCAAAGAAGTTGCATCAGGGCTATCAAATCCAAGAACCTTTCCTCCTATTTTAAAACTAGCAGAAGTGAAAGAAAGCCTTGTTCTAGTTGATGGTTCAAAGAAAAGTGTTGCAACTATCTTATTTTCAATAAGGTTTTGTTGTGGGAAATTTTTTAGACTATTTGCTTTATTTAATATTTCTAGAATTTCATTTTTAGTAAAATTCTTAATAGAGATAATACTGCTCATAAATATCCTCCTAAAAAAAAAGAATAAAAATTACAAAATTAGTAATTTTTATTCTTTAGTAATATTAATAATATTAAAATAATTAAAAAAGGTAGAAATGAAATTCAAAAAAAATATTTTAAAATCTTCAAATAAATATCTATTCATTTTTACCTCCATTTTTTTTACATTTTTACGATTCTATCATATTTTCTGTTCAAAATCAAGATAAAACAATAAATTTTTCACATTTATTATATACTTTTTCATCAACAAGGGCTATTATTTTAATTCCATCAGCCAAAAATTCTTCCTTTAAAATAGAAGAATTACTATGTAAATATGAAGATACAGAAGTACTGCTATAAGGAATTAAATATTCAACTTCTTTAGTTTTATCTGGAAGCAAACTATTAGCATGGTCCAATAAAGTGTTAATATTAATATTATCCTTAGCACTGATTTCAATAACTGTGTATTTTTTAAGATTTTCTTTTATTTCTGAAAGTCTTTCCTCTGTGATTAAATCAGTTTTATTTAAAGCTAATATAGTTGGTTTATCATTAGCTTCAAGTTCTTTTAAAACATTTTCAACAACTGAAATTTCTTGATATAAATTTCCACTTGAAACATCTACAACATGTATTAAAACATCTGAGAAAATAACTTCTTCAAGAGTTGATTTAAAAGCCTCTATTAAATCGTGAGGTAATTTTCTAATGAAACCAACAGTATCAATAAAAGCAACTTCTCTATTTGAATTTAGTCTTATGACCCTTATAGTTGTATCTAAAGTAGCAAATAACATGTTTTTAGCAAGAACATTTTCTGTTTTAGCTGTATTTTCATCACAATATTCTTTTACAATTAAATTTCTAAGAGTAGATTTTCCAACATTAGTATAACCAACAAGGGAAATTTTGCCTATTCCAGAGTTTTCTCTCTTTTCCCTTTGAGTTGTTCTAGTATTTTTAATTTTTACAAGTTCTTTTTTTAGAGCAGATATTTTATCTTTAATATTTCTTCTATCTAGTTCTAACTTTGTTTCTCCAGCTCCTCTGTTTCCAAGTCCTCCTCCAATTCTAGACAAAGAAGTTCCAAGACCAATTAATCTGGCACTTGCATATTTTAATTTAGCTAATTTAATTTGTATTTTAGCTTCTTTGGATTTAGCTCTTCTTGCAAAAATTTCTAAAATTAAATATGTTCTATCTATAACTTTACAATTTGTGACCTCTTCTAAATTTTTGATTTGAATACCTGAAAGTTCCTCATCAAAAATAATTAGGTTAGCTGATCTTATTTGTTTTAATTTAGATAATTCAGAAACTTTACCTTGCCCTATATAAAATCTTTTGTCAATTGTTTTTCCCTTCTGTAATAATATGTCAACAGTTTGGATTTCACAGGCATTTCCCAATTCTTTTAGCTCCAAAAGACTTTCCATGCTTTCTCTACCAACTAAGATAGCATATTCTTTATCATCTTCATCATTTACTCTATCTTTCATTTCTTTTTCAATTTCTTGTATTTTGGCTAAATAATTAAATTCCTCAACAACAGTGATATCCTTAGCTGTAAACTCTTCATAGGAAAGAACATTATCTTTCATTTTACAAAAAGCAAAGTTGATTCCAGTGATATTTCCAGCTTTGTCTATTCCAATAGCAATAATTGAGTCCAATCGAAGTTCAATAAGAGCAGATAGGTCAACATCAGAAAGTTTAGACACACCATTTGGATGTGTATGGATTAGTCTATAACCACTAAGTTTTTTTTCTTTAATAGAGAGATTAGGTATAGAAGCACTACTATTATCTCCAATATTAGTGTCTATAATTTTACCATTTCTGTTAACAGTAATGCTAATTTCTTTGTTAATTTTTGAACTTATTTCTGAAATTTTAAAAATAAGCTCCTTTTTAAGAAAGAATTCTTTTTCAATTTTTTCTTTCAATATTTCTTCTAATTCATTTAAAATATAGTCTTTTATTCCAGCAATATTTCCTTTTATCATATGACCTCCAAAAAAATGGTTAAAATAACTTGCATTTTATTATAATATGGTGTATATATTAGTGTATAGATATGTGCATTAAAAGTATTTTTTTTGTACACTTTATCTGATAATAACGTTTAACTATTAACAATCAACTGTTAATTAATATTAATTTATAGGGGGGAGATTTCATGAAAAAAATTGGTTTATTACCTAAATTAATAATCGGTATAATAATCGGTATAATTATAGGTAAGATGAGAGTATTATTTATTGTTAAATTACTAGCTACATTTAATGGTATTTTTGGAAACTTTTTAGGTTTTGTAATTCCATTAATCATAATAGGATTTGTTGCTCCAGGTATTGGAGAGTTAGGATCCAATGCTGGTAAATTATTAGGTGTTGCAACTATCTTAGCATATTGTTCTACAATAATAGCAGGATCCTTTGCGTTTTTTGTAGATAGTGCAATTTTTCCTTCTTTTTTGAAAGTTGGTTCTTTGCATTTAGATGCCTCTAATCCAGAGCATGCCCTAGTAAGTGGATTCTTTAAAGTTGATATGCCACCATTGATGGGAGTAATGACAGCTTTACTAATGGCTTTCGTAATTGGTATTGGAATCACTGCCACAAAGGGTGACGTAATAAAGAATGTTATGAATGAATTTCAAACAATAGTTGAAGGAATTATTAAAGTTATAATTATTCCATTCTTACCTCTTCATATTTGTGGAATTTTTGCTAATATGACTTATGCTGGTCAAGTTGAAACAATAATGAGTGTATTTGCAAGAGTATTTGGTATAGTAATTTTATTACACTGGTGTATTATTTTATTGCAATATATTGTAGCAGGAACATTGAGTGGGAAAAATCCTGTTTCTTTAATAAAGAAAATGATACCTGCATATTTTACTGCAATAGGAACTCAATCATCAGCAGCAACTATTCCAGTAACATTACAATCAACTAAAAATAATGGAGTAAATGATGGAGTTGCAGAATTTGCAGTACCACTATTTGCCACTATTCATTTATCTGGATCAACAATAACATTAACAAGTTGTTCTTTAGCTGTAATGATGTTAAATGGAATGAATTATTCATTTACAATGTTCTTTGGATTTATCCTAATGTTAGGAGTAACAATGGTAGCTGCTCCTGGAGTTCCAGGTGGAGCTGTAATGGCAGCATTGGGACTATTGGATACAATGCTAGGATTCCCACCAGAATTATTATCTCTAATGATAGCTCTTTATTTAGCTCAAGATAGTTTTGGTACTGCTTGTAATGTAACAGGTGATGGAGCATTGGCAATAATATTAAACAAATTTGCAGGCCATACATTAAAGGAAAATAATTAAGCGTATTAAGTTGATAGTTAATTTTAAAGAGCGACGTAAGCCGCTCTTTTTTTATTGTAGTCTTGAAAAAACTTCAATTATATTAAATAAATGATCTCTTATTCTTCTATAGTAGTTTAATATATCCATATATCCAGTGCTTAGCATAACTGGAACACCAGCTTGTGATGCGTTTTTTAAATGATATGCTCTAGCTCTTTTAAAGTCAGAAGTTATTTTGTCTGCCTTTATAATTGCTTTTAGGAATCTCTCTCTGTCTTTTTCTTCAAAGGAAATATTCACTTCCCTAAATAATAATTCAGTACTTTCATTTAATTTAAATAAAATATTTCTTTCAACTTCTGTAAGTTCAATATCGTTATCTTGTATTTTTTTTAATGCTTTAGCAATTCTAAGACAATAATCACTAATAGTTTCATATTCATCACAAATTTCTAAATTTTTTCTAGTTTCTTCAATTAAATTATTACTTAAATCTTTATTCAATATCATGAAATTAACATCAGTAATTTCTTTTTGATATAAATCCAAGCTATCTTCCACATGTTGTAATCTTTCTATCTTCTTCTCAGACATTTCTTTTTGTTTAGCATAGATTTCTTCTAAAGTGAATAACATTTCTTTAATATATTGACCCATTGTCAATATTTCTATTTTTGTTTGCCCAACAACAACTCCTGGAGTAGCAACCATAAGAGCATCTAATTTGGTGACTTTATTATCCATTTTACCATTATCTTTTACTAAAATCTTGAGTAACCTAGATAAAGGTCCAATAAAAGGAGTGAAGAAAAGAACATTTAAAATATTAAACATAGTATGAGCAGTTGCTATACCAATAGTTATATTGTCTTTTGAATCAACGACTAAGTTTAAAACTTTTAAATAGTATGGAAATATTGAAATAACCCAACATACTCCAAAAATATTAATTATACTATGAGCATATGCAGCTCGTTTAGCATTGGTACTAGCATTTAAAGTTGCTAGAAAAGCAGTTATTGTGGTACCTACATTTCCACCTAAAACAAGAGCCACAGCTGTTGGATAATCAATTAATCCTTGTAGTGCAAGTGTGATTGTAATACCTAAAGTAGCAGAAGAAGATTGTACAAGAGCGGTAATACATGCTCCCACAAGGGCAGCTTTAAAAGCTCCAAAATAAGAATCAGCTACAAATAGTTTAAATAAATTTAAAAATTCAGGCATTGATCTAATTGGCTCTAAACCAGTACTCATTAGTTCTAATCCTAAAAATATAAGTCCAAATCCCATTAAAGTAAGGGCTTTTGTTTTTGAACGATCCTTTTTTACAAAAACAAAGATAATAGCTGCAATCCCAGCTATAGGTAACCCAAATTTACCAAGATGTAGAACCAATAACCATCCAGTTACTGTAGTACCAATATTAGCTCCTAGAATAACTCCTAAACCTTGTTCTAATGTTAGTAAAGACGCATTAACAAAACCAATTGTCATAACTGTACTAACAGAAGAAGACTGGACAAGCATGGTTACAAAAAATCCCATAAAAATAGCAATAAATCTGTTAGTGGTCAGAGCTGCAAGTATTTTTTTTAATTTCTTACCAGCTAGTTTTTGCATTCCACCAGACATATTGTCCATACCGTAAAGGAAAATCCCTAATCCCCCTACGACTTTAAAGATAATGTCTAAATACATTTTGCCTCCTAAATATTCAATTTTTACCCATTATAATATAGTAAGATACTATATCCTTAAGTATAAAGATACCATATTGTAAAAAAAAAGTAAATAATTAAAATTTGTTCAATAAAAAAAAAGAGCGTAGGAATGTAGTGCACCCAAAATCTTAGACAAATAAGATGGAGGGTGCATTTCTTATGTCCAAATTAACAAATAAACAAAAAATAGAAATTTATGAAAGAAGGTTGAAAGGAGAAACAGTAAAATCTTTAG
>NZ_WJWY01000035.1 GCF_010367435.1 Fusobacterium sp. IOR10 | reverse complement strand
TTAACATTTGTAATTTAGTATTCTTCACCTTAGATCTAATAAGTCTTAACCTTTCCCAAGGATCCTCATTTAAAAATCTAATACATGAATCAAATGTTGCTCCTCCCCAAACTTCCATTGAATAATAGCCAGCTTGGTCCATTTTTTCAATTATGGGCATTATTTCTGCAGTTGTCAGTCTTGTAGCTATAAGAGATTGAGAACCATCCCTTAAAGCAGTTTCTGTAATTTTTAATCTTGCCATATTCCCTCCTTAACTATGAAGTAATTATTTTTAAATTTCCTTTATATAGAATTTCTTTTCTACCATTTTTTTTCAAAAGAACTAAACCACCATTTTTATTAACCTTTTCAACTATTCCAACAATAGTCCTATCTCTATATTTAACCTCTACTTTTTCATTAATTATATTTAAATATTTGGAATATTCACTAATCATTTCTTTTCTATTTAATATGTAATTTTCTTTACAATTTATTTTTTCAAATTCATTTATTATTGAACAAATTAATTCTCTTCTATTAACTTCTTTTCCTAATATAATTTTTAAGGAAGATACTTCCTTTGAAATATAATTTGGAAAATCACTATTATTTGCATTAAGACCAATTCCAACTATTACGTTTTCTATTTTACTAGTTTCATATTCAACATTACATTCTGTTAATATTCCACCTATTCTTTTTCCTTTTAAATATATTTCATTCCAATTTGTTTCAGGACTTATTCCTACAACTTTTTCTATACTTTTCATTATTGCTAAAACTGTTCCTAAAGATAATAATTTTAAAGAATCTGAATATATATTTTTTTTAAGAACTATTGACATATAGATTCCACTTTCCTTTGGAGAATAAAATTTACTTTCTAACTTCCCTCTTCCTTTGGACTGCTCATCTGCTATTATTATATCCCCATGTTTCAAGTTTTCTATTTCTCTTTTAGCGTAAGAATTTGTTGAGTCTATTTTTTCAAAACAATATATCTTTTTCCCAATTTCTTCACAATTTATGTTCTTTTTTATTTCATATTCTGAAATACTATCATCTTCCATAAGGGAATAGCCTTTATTATTAACTCCATTTATATGGTATCCTTTTCTTTTTAAAGATTGAATTCCTTTCCAAATAGCTGTTCTACTAACACCTATCTCTTTTCTTAAAAATTCCCCAGAAATGTATTCACCCTTTTGTTTTCTTAAAATATCCAAAATTTTATATTTAGTCATTATTACTCCTTAAATTAAAATTTTCCCTTATCATCTATTATTCTAAAAAACTTTTAAATTCCCTTTAAATACTTGAACTTTTTCATAAGTATACACTAATATACTTAGTTTTTCAATAAAAATTATAAATAAAAAAACCATTCACTAATGAATGGTTCTAATTTCTTTAATGGAGGCGACGGCCAGATTCGAACTGGCGGTGGAGATTTTGCAGACCTCTGCCTTACCACTTGGCGACATCGCCATCTCTATTAAATTGAATGGTGGCCAGAGGCGGAATCGAACCACCGACACGGGGATTTTCAGTCCCCTGCTCTACCGACTGAGCTATCTGGCCAAATGTATGGCGGGAGCGACGAGAATCGAACTCGCGACCCCCAACGTGACAGGCTGGTGCTCTAACCAAACTGAGCTACGCCCCCAACTTTTTTTTAATTAATGGTGGTCACAACAGGACTTGAACCTGTGACCCCCTGCTTGTAAGGCAGGTGCTCTCCCAACTGAGCTATGCGACCCACATAAAATAGTATACTAAAAAAACCATTTTTTTGCAAGTATTTTTTTGATATTTCTTTTAAAAATATCAACTTGTTTTTAATTTTTTTAATATTTACAATATTTTATACAAAAGGAGTTGCTTAATAATTTAAACAACTCCTTTTTTTGAATTTATTTTATAGATATATTTTATTACTTTTTTCAATATATTTTTTCTTATTTTCTATGTCCTCTCTGAAAAATACCTTATAGGCTTTATATGTTTCATAAACATCAAGCTTAGAAGAAATTTCAAATGGAGAATGCATTCCAAGTAAAGCTGGTCCTATATCTATTGTACTTATTCCTTTTTGAGATAAATATTTAGCAACTGTACCTCCTCCACCTTCATCTACCTTTCCAAGAGTTCCTGTTTGCCATTTAATATTGTTTTTATTTAACATTCCTCTAATTTCCCCAACATATTCTGCATCAGAGTCATTTGTACTATATTTTCCCCCTGATCCTGTGTACTTCATAATAACTACCCCATAATTTAATTTAGGAGCATTTTGCTCATCATGGACACCTTTAAAAATTGGATCTATACCTGCAGTAACATCTGAAGATAGGGCTCTTGAATTCCAAAAAGTTTTCTTTAAATATAGTTCTGAGTAACTTTGTTTTATTTTTGAGATTAAATCTGAAGTGAAGTATTCTAAATATTCACTTTGAAGCCCTGTAGACCCATCAGAACCTGTTTCTTCTTTGTCAGCTAGGAAACAAACGCTGGTTTTTCTAGGGACTTCTTTAATATCTAATATAGCCTTTAAAGAAGCGTAAGCACAAATTCTATCATCTTGACCATAGGCTCCTATCATTGATCTATCTATTCCTATATCCCTTGCTCTTTGACTAGGAACTAATTCCAACTCTGCAGAAATAAAATCTTCCTCTTCCATTCCATAAATTTTATTAAGTCTTTCTAGTATAGAATACTTAACCAAATCTTTTATTTCCTTATCTTTTACCATAGCTGGCATTGAACCTACTATTATTTGTAATTCTTCACCTTTTATAACTTCCCTAGCTTTTCTATCCCCTTGGATTATTCTATCTAAATGAGGTAAAATATCTGGAACTGTAAAAACTGGGTCCCCTTCATGTTCCCCTATTGATATTTTTACTTTTTCTCCATTTCCAAGCACTACTATACCGTGTAAGGCCAATGGAATTGCAGTCCATTGATATTTTTTTATTCCCCCATAATACTGAGTCTTCATATAGGCTAAATCAAACTCTTCATAAAGAGGATTTTGCTTTAAATCTAATCTTGGAGAATCAATGTGGGATACTACATAGTTTATACCATGTAATATTTCTTCTTCACCTATAATGGCTAAAGCTATATTTTTGTTTCTATTAATATAGTAAACTTTATCCCCTGGAGTTAGAATTTCTTTATATCTTGCATCTACAAATCCACATTCCTTTGCTAATTCTTCAGCTAGATCTACAAATTCCCTTTCAGTTTTACCTAAGTCTAAAACTTTTTTGTACTCTTCTCCCATTGCAAATATTTTTTCAAATTTTTCAGGAGAAACACTTTCCCATCCATTAGTTTTTTTATACAACATGCTATCACCCTTACTTTATTTATTTTTTTAATCTTTCATTTAAAATTTTAGCTTCCTTTTCAAATCCTGGTTTCCCAAGTAAAGCAAACATATTTTTCTTATAAGCTTCAACTCCTGGTTGATTAAATGGATTAACACCTAATGTATATCCACTTACTCCACAAGCTTTTTCAAAGAAATAGAATAAATACCCTAAACTAAATGCATCAAATTTTGGAATACATATTCTTATGTTAGGTACACCTCCATCTATATGTGCAAGTTGTGTTCCCTCCTTTGCCTTTTCATTTACAAAGTTCATTCCCTTACCTGCAAGATAGTTTAATCCATCTAAATCAGCTTTATCAAATGGAATTTCAACATCTTCTTCTTTTTCTTCCACATCTAATAATGTTTCAAATAATATTCTTTCTCCATCTTGAATATATTGACCCATTGAGTGTAAATCAGTACTTAAATCAACTGCAGCTGGGAATATTCCCTTCCCATCTTTTCCCTCTGATTCTCCAAATAATTGTTTCCACCATTCACCTATATAATGAAGTTTTGGTTCATAGTTTATCATAAGTTCTATTAATTTACCTTTTCTATATAAAATATTTCTAACTGCTGCATATTTATAACAGTCATTTTCTTTAAAATCTTTTTTATAATCCTCTTGAGCTTCCTTGGCACCATCCATTAATTCTTTAATATTAACTCCTGAAGCTGCAATTGGAAGTAATCCAACTGGAGTAAGAACTGAGAATCTTCCTCCAACATTATCAGGTATAACAAAGGATTCATATCCCTCTTCCAAAGCTAATTTTTTCAAAGCACCTTTAGATGAATCTGTAGTTGCAAAAATTCTTTCCTTTGAACCTTGAATACCATATTTCTTTTCTAACATATTTTTAAATATTCTGAAAGCTATTGCAGGCTCTGTGGTAGTTCCAGATTTTGAAATAACATTTACTGAAAAATCTCTGTCCCCCACAATTTCAATTAAATGTTTTAAGTAAGCTGCTGAAATACTATTTCCAGCAAAATAAATTTCTGGAGCTTTTCTTTCTTCCTTGGAAAGTTTATTATAAAAAGTGTGATTTAACATATCAATGGCAGCTCTTGCTCCTAAATAAGAACCTCCAATTCCAATTATAATTAAAACATCAGAATTACTTTTTATTTTATCAGCAGCTTTTTCTATTCTAGCAAACTCTTCTTTGTCATAATTTGTTGGTAAATCCATCCAACCTAAAAAGCTGTTTCCTTCTCCAGTTCCATCAGAAAGAACTTTAGAAGCACTTGTAATTTCTGACTCCATAGCCATTATTTCTTCCTCAGCAACATAATCTAATATTTTTGATAAGTCCAATTTTAATTTATTCATTCCTCTCTCCTTGTTATAAAATTTTAAAATCCTTTAATCTAAGTTTAATTCCCGTTCTATTATTTTTAATCTTTTCTCCATAGTATCCAATTTAACTTTATTGATTTCCATTTGTTTTGTTAGATTTTTAATATTAATTTGAACATCATTTAATTTCTTTTCAAATGAAATTCTGTCAAATCCTGTTTTATTAAGTTCTTCAGAAAAATCTCCAATAATACTAGTTAAAATATCTAGTTCTTTTTGATCAGCTTTTTCTAGATTAATTTTATTTAATGCCTTTGATAAATCATAAGCAAACTCATATCTAGTTAGTGAATTATCACCTTTAAAGTCAAATGTATTTTCCTCTATCACCCCTAATTTTATTAAATTCTCAACAGATTCATATGCCCAATGATCCTTTGGAATATCTTTAAATTTACTTTGTGAAAAAGATATTGTAAATATAATTAAAAAAATACTTATAACTGTTGCTCTTCTCATACACTTCTCCTAATATACTATTTTAAACTTCCCTTTCATATGAATTATACCACAACTTTCTAGAAAATACATATTTCAAAATAAAAAAAAGAGGGTTCCTTTTATTAATATAAAAGAACCCTCAACACTTATTAATTGTTTTCCAAAGAAGTTTTTCTAACCTTTAATAAAACCTTTATTCCTTCAAACAATAACATAAATGCAAGTACAAAAATAAATATAATCATAAGAGATTGAATCCCATGTATGGATATTTTCCCTTTTCCTTCTTTAAAAATTAACATATTATTCCAAAAAGACATAACCAAAGAAGTCATAGTTGCAAAGACCATAAATACCATTGGAATGATAACCATTCTATTATCTCTTCCTGTTTTAGCTAACCAAACTCCAACAGCTAAAAAGCATGGAACTGCTATTAATTGATTACAAGCTCCAAATATTGGCCATACATTTTTATATCCTGCAATACATAATACACCACCACAGATAACAGTGATTAAAGTTGCCATATAAGAATTTGTCAAAACACTTTCTCTTTTTTCTATTTTTCTTTTCTCAGATACAAATATCTCTTGAAAAACTACTCTTGCAAGCCTTGCTCCTGTATCTAAAGAAGTAATGGCAAATGCTGAAAATGATAAAGAAATAACTGTATAAGATATCTTCATTGCATTTTCCCCTAAACCTAAATTTTTAAATGTTCCTGCAATGGCCCCTGCATAAACAACAAATGGATTCCCTTTAGGCATGTGACCATCTTTAAATAATATTGCCACTGCAATTAACGCAATTATTGCTAAACAACATTCAATTAGCATTGCTCCGTACCCAACTAATTTAGCATCCTTTTCATTATCAAGCTGTTTTGATGAACTTCCTGATCCAACTAAACTATGAAATCCAGAAATAGCACCACAAGCAACTGTAATAAATAAATAAGGGAAAATTGTCTGACCATTAAATGGATTTTTAAATCCTGTAAAAGCTGGCAATGTAATAGTTGGGTTTGTAAATAAAATTCCAACTGCTGAAGCTATAATTACAAAATATAATAAAAAGCTATTTAGATAATCCCTTGGTTGTAATAAAATCCAAACTGGGGAAACTGATGCTACAAAAATATAAACTAACACAAATCCACGCCAAAAATTCTTACTCATATGAATTGGAAAATTAATCCCTATTCCAATACACACAATTAATAAAATAATTCCTGCAACTGAAGATAATCCTAAATTAGCATTTCTCCTATAAACAAAGAATCCAAATAAAATAGCCAAAGGAATAAACAAAAGAGAAGCTGTTGCAACAGTTCCATTTGTAAATGTACTAGCTACAATATCAGTGAATGCAGCTATAACCAATAACAATACTAACCAAACAAAAATACTAAATAACATTTTACATTTATGCCCTAGGTAATGCTCAATTATTTCTCCTAAGGATTTTCCCTCATGCTTTACAGAAATAACTATTGAAGAATAATCTTGAACTCCTCCAAAAAATATTCCCCCAAGTACAATCCATAAAAATACTGGAACCCAACCAAAAACTGCAGCTTGAATTGGTCCAACAATAGGTCCTGCCCCTGCAATTGATGCAAAATGATGTCCTAATAAAATTGGAGATTTTGTAGGAACAAAGTCCCCTTGTCCATTTTTAACATGAGCTGGAGTAGGATTTTTAGGATCAATTCCCAATTTTTTCCCCAACCAAGAACCATAAGTAACATAGGCTATTAAAAAAATAACAATAGCTCCACCTAACATTGTAATACCATTCATAAATTTCCCCCTTAATATTTTAATATTTAAAATTGTTAATTAAAGTTTTTTATATAAATATTTTTCAATTCTTTCCCAGCTCCATTTGTATAAACTTTCTTATTTTTTAAGTCAACTGCCACAACCCTTGTACACATATAGCCTCTAAATGAAAATAAATAGTTTTTTTCCTCTTTAAATTTTTGTATTTCTTTAACTGTTTCCCTAGGAATTTCCCTAGAACTTATAAAAACAAAAGTAATATAAGTGTACATATGATTTTTAGGAGGATATTTTTCCCCTCTTCTAACTAATTTAGGCTCTATTATCTTTTTTATAACATCCCTATTAATTTTTATTTTTTCCCTAGATAAATTATCTGTATTTATAAAAAAAACATGCTCTGAATTATTAACTTCCCAAAGATTAATATCCTTTAGAAAAACATATTTTTCAGATTTTGATGTAAAATACCCATAGTTTGAAAAAAGTGTTTCTCCTATTTTAAAATTTTCTTGTAAGTCAAAATTGTTTTTATATTTTTCTAATATTTTTTTAGTGTAGTTAGATCTTTCCATAAATTTCCCCCTAATAATACAAAAGACAGTCCTAGATTTCTAAGACTGCCTCACAAAATATTTTTCAATTATAATTTATTAAAAAGTATATGACTATACACTTTCCCTGTATAAATTTTTATATAAAAGATTAAATATATTTTCAAAACTACTTAGAATTCTATTTATAATATTAGACAGCACGACTATATTTTGTATCAGTATGCTTATTATTATAAATATCACCACTAGTAGTAATCCCATATATCTTCTCCTCTGTTTTTTATTGACATAATAATATCAACTTCTAATGTTAAAGTCAAGAAAAATTATATTTTAAAAATATTTTTCTCCTATGAAGTATTTTTATTGTATCACTTAGATTTAGGGCGTAGTTATCCTGTAAAAAATTAATAAGTTTTTTTATAATTATTTTTGGGCCCACTTTCCCACTGAAAAAACCACCACTAAATTTTAGTGGTCTATATAATTTACTTTTTTGTACAGTAGTGGTTTTTATAGTAGTTCTTATAATAGTTTTTATAATAGATATTATAACAGGTATTGGTTGGACAAAATGGGGTGTTCCATTGGACATTTTGTCCAAATGCATTGGACAATTTGGGCTATTCCATTGGACATTTTGTCCCCTTCCATTGGACAATTTTGCTTCATCCATTGGACATTTTGTCTTAGGGTATTTAATCTCTTTATAGCTTTCAACAGTTAAAGCATAAATTTCATTTATTCTTTCATCAATAATAGTATACCATTTTGTTCTGTCACAAGTTGATCTATTAAAATTTCCAGATTTAATAATATTTAATTTTTCCAACTTCATTAATGTTCTTTGAATTTTCTTTAGATTAATATATGGAAATAATTGGCTAAAGGATTTAAGGCTGTTATATACCCAGTATCTCCCTTGCACAAAATTTTTGTTCTCATCCCTATTATGTTTTATCCAAAAGGCAATATTTTCTATAAGTAAAGCTGCTTCTATTCCATATTTTTCTGCCACTTCCACATTAAAACTATGATTCATACTACCCTCCTTATCAACACATTTAAATTTTATTTACCCTTATATTTTAAACTTTTTTTATAAAAAAATCAAGAATACCAATTGTATATATATAAATTTTTTACAAAACGTGAAAAAGAGAGAACCTAGGTCCTCCCTTTTTCTATTCTATATTCAGGTTTTATTATTTTAATTCAAATTAGAATTTGTAAGTCCATCCTATACAGAATTCTCCATAATAATCATCATCAGCATCAGATGTTGCACCATCATGACCATCATATTTATTAAAGTCATATCTATAATATCCATCTATTGTTAAATCATCAGTCATAGCATATGCTGCTTTTAATATACCTATATGTCTATTATTTTCTTGCCAACCTGTAGTTCCATCATCATTTTTTGCTGTTCCATCGTATTCTTTGTTGTTTCTAAATTGATATCTATATTCAGCTGATAAAGCTAATTTGTCAGCAGTATATAAAGGAGCGTATAATCTTATTTGGTGATTAGTCCAAGACTCTAAATCTCCATTTGAAGTAGATCCAGCAGTAATTCCTGCTTCTAAATAATAACCTACTGTAACTGGCCCATAAGCTACTTTAACTGGCATCATTTCGAAATACCATTGATCTGCAACACCATTTTGACCATTTTCATTGTATGCTTCATAACCTGCGTCAATCCATCCTGAGAACATATCATAAGAATATTTTGTTCTTAGTAAGTATCTATCCTTATTTTCTTCTCCTCTCCATTTGAATCCTAGAGAGTAGTCTCCCATATCTTTCCAAGCAGATAATTCTAATCTATGCCCATCAGATTGCATCCCATCATCTGTATCAGTTTCCCAATCTTTTCTTGCCATTAACCCAAATGACCAGTCATCTCCATAAGCAAAGTTAACTGAGTTTCCTAGCATTACAACTCCAACGTCTCCATTAGAAGCTCCTGAATCATTATCTATTTCTATAAATTGACCTACTGAAGTTACTGTAAGCATTGGTGCTGCTGCAACTTCTGCTACTGGCATAACTTCTTTTGCGTATGCTGCTGATGCGATTGTTACTGCTGCTAATAAAAGTGTTAATTTTTTCATAATAAAATTCCTCCTCGAATGATTTTTATTTGTCAGCAAACTTTCTCAAGGTTTGCCGCTAAATTGTTTATACCTTATTTTTTTTAATTTGTAAAGGATTTTTTCAAAAAATTTTAAATTGTTTTATTTTAATATATAATTCATTGCTTTTTCCTGTTTTAGAACTGTTTTATTTTTACGGTTTTGGGACTTTTATACTTTTTTGGAAATTTATTTTTAAACTTATTTCCTAAAACTTAAGTCTAATATTTCCCTACAAATTATATTTCAGAATAATTTATATTATCTTACAGTATTATGATTTAATTTGCAAGGAAATATTAATAATTATATAAAGTATTTATAAAATAATTTTATTTTCTCAGGAATATGAGTTTCCCCTTGAAATTAGATCTTAATATTCAACTATAAAGTTTTGTCCTTACTTAACTTATATTATCATAAATTTTTTTAAATTTTATAATAATACATATTAAATAAATTAAAATCAATAAAAATGAAATAAAATTATAGATAATTTCTATCTTATTCACAGGCTTTCTATTATATTATTTTTTTATTTATAGATTCATCTAATAATTTTTTTATTGATAAAGTATATATTATATGAACTACAATTATCCCTTAAATTTTCATTGGAAAAAGACCAAAATTTTATACATATATCTTATTTTTGTTACCATTTCCTGGTATAGCACTTTCATCTTTACGGGGAAAGCTCCAAATTCATATTAAATATGTTTTTAACTCTTTCCTAATATCTCCACAAAAATCCTTTTTGGTGCTATACTATCTATATAATCTTATCTTTATCATTTGGGAGGGCTATATGATTGACAAAATAAACTCGCACTTCAAACATTTTGATACAATGTATGCTAATAGGTATAAATATCGCCAGAAATGGATATTAGAGCATTCACAAGAGGAATTAGAGAACATTATAGAAGAGCTTAAGGAAGACGGCCTTTGTTCAGAGAAAAAAATCCTTTTGGAACTTAAAGTTGGAAAGTATATTTGTGGATTTTTTGACAAAATATCTTTATTACTAAATATTTTTGAATTGGTAATTTCTGTAGCCATTGTTTTTCTAGCTTCTAACCTTTTAAAAAATTTAAGCAGCCATATTCAATCTAAATCCTTTAATTTTTATTTTATAATTTTATTCTTCCTAGTGAAGGCTATTATAGACAGAACTTTTATAAAAAAAATATTTGATGAATTTAATTGGAAGGTTTTTAAATTTTCATACATTCATATGAAAAAATTTATAACTAAAAATATTTTACACATAACAGTAAAAAAGGAGTCCTAGGACTCCTTTTTTATAGAATGCTATTTAATTTATATCCCTTTAAACTTTTAATTGCTTGGCTTAAAAATTCTTCAACATTTTCCATATGTTTTGTTACACTTTCAGATCCAGGGCCTCCAAGTGTAGTTCTTTTTTCAACACAGTATTTTATTGATATTTTTTCATATATATCCTTTTGAAATAATTTTGAAAATTTATGAAATTCTTCCATTGAGAAATCATCAAGGGCCTTTTTATTATCTATACCGTATGAAACCATCGCCCCTGTTAATTTATATGCATCTCTAAAACTCATTTCCTTTTCTGTTAAGTAATCTGCAACATCTGTTGCATTTATATACCCATGTTTACAAGCATTATACATCTTGTCCTTGTTTACAGTCATTGTTTTTACCATTCCATTAAAAACTGTAAAACATCCTTTAACAGAGTCAACAACATCGAAAAAAGCTTCTTTATCCTCTTGCATATCTTTATTGTATGCTAGGGGTAATCCCTTCATTGTAGTAAAAAATCCTGTCATATCTCCTATAACTCTTCCACTTTTCCCTCTAATTAATTCTGCTGCATCTGGATTTTTTTTCTGTGGCATAATACTACTACCTGTTGAAAAAGCATCACTTAATTCTATATATCCATAGTCATTTGAACAGTAAGTTATTATTTCCTCAGAAAATCTTGATAAGTGAACCATAATTATTGATAAATCACTCATTATTTCAAGTAAATAATCCCTATCACTAACTCCATCCATACTATTCCAAGTTGGATTGGAAAAGCCTAATATTTCACTAGTATAATTTCTATCTAGAGGATAAGTTGTCCCTGCTAAAGCTGCAGATCCAAGGGGAGATGTATTCATTAATTTAAAAGAATTTTCCAATCTTTCATAATCCCTTCTAAACATTTCCACATAGGCTAACACATAGTGAGAAAAACTAATTGGTTGAGCCTTTTGAAGATGAGTGAATCCTGGCATGTAAGTATGTTTATTATTTTTTGCAAAGTCCATTAGTATTTCAATTAGTTCCACAGTATAAGACTGTATTTTTTTCACTTCATCCTTTGCAAAAAGTTTCATATCAAGAGCAACTTGATCATTTCTACTTCTTCCAGTATGAAGTTTTTTTCCTAAATCCCCTATTTTGTCTATAAGGATTTTTTCCACATTCATATGAATATCTTCATACTCTATTGAAAATTCAATCTTTCCTTGATCCATTTCCTCTAAAATCTCTCTCAATGTTTCCTCGATTTTTTTAGATTCATCCATTTTTATAATATTTTGCTTTCCTAGGCCTCTAACATGAGCTATGCTCCCCATAATATCATATCTATATAGTCTCTTATCAAATTTTATTGATGAGTGAAAATCTAAAATTAAATCATCTGCTTTTTCCTTAAATCTACCTGAAAAATATTGCATAATACCCCCTAATCTTTAGTTTTAATTTTTATTAAAAGAATTACTATAAATTGTACACCTATTGCTATTAATATTGAAGAGCTTATAGGAACAAATCCATTTATTCCAAAGAACACTATAGCTATTATAGCATTTACAATGGCATAATTCATCTGTGTTTTAACATGATCTATATGTTCACAACCTGCTCCAGCAGAAGCTAGTATTGTTGTATCAGATATAGGTGAAACATGATCTCCAAATAATCCCCCTGATAAAACTGCTCCAATTGTAGCATAAAGAGGTGCCCCTGTTGCAACTGCCATTGGAACAACTATTGGTATAAGTATACTAAACGTACCCCATGAACTTCCTGTGGCAAAGGAAACTATACATCCTAAAATAAATGTTATAATTGGAATATAACCTGCATTTAAATTTATATCCTTTATGAACCCAACAATATAATCTGCTGATCCTAAATGTTTATTAATTGTTCCTAAAGTCCAAGCTAAAATTAAAATTATTGCAATTTCTGTCATTTTACACATACCATTTAAATAAATCTTAAATATTTCTTTAAATTTTTTAGTTTTATTAATTAACATTAGCATCATTAATACAACTGCTGCATATAAATATCCACTACTTAAAGCTGCTCTAAATTCGCTTCCTGAAACTTTAGTTGTTAAAAATTTTATTCCTAACATTCCAAATAGTGTGAATAATAAAACTAAAATAGGTAACCATACAAATATTGGCTTTGCATTTTCCACATAATATTTTGATTTTGCTCCCTCTTCATTTTCCTCAGCTAAATATTTTTCAGATGACTCATGATCAAATTTTTTCATAAGTCCAAAATCAAAACCAAGTAAAGTTATCATAGGAATCATAGTTATAGCTAAAATTGGATAAGCATTATATGGTATTGCCTTAATAAAACTTTGGTAATCAGATAACTCTAATCCTAAATTTTTAAATTCTTTTTGTAATAATCCAATAACGAAAACTCCCCAACCAATAAATGGAACTAGAACTGCAACTGGAGAAGCAGTGGAATCTAATATATAGGCTAACTTTTCTTTTGAAACCTTTAATTTTCTAAAAAATGGTGCAAATATTGGTCCAACAATAAGGGGAGTCCCTAAATCTGAAAAGAATATCATTATCCCTGTAAAATATGCTGCCATTTGAACCTTTTTCTTTGAATCTATATAATGCCCAACTGCTTGAGCAAAGGCATATGCCCCACCTGATGCCATCATAAGTTCAATAAATCCACCTATGAATACCATTAAAACAATTACCCCTGCATTATAACTATCTGTTAGTTGGGGAACAAAAAATCCCTTAATTAATATTTTAGTTGATAGCAAAGGGTTGTAACTATTTAACATTAAAACTCCTAAAAAAACACTTGAAAACAAAGAAACTATTACATTCTTAGTTTTTATTGCCATTGCAACTGCCACAATAATTGGTATTATTGATAAAAAACCATAACTCTCCATAAAACTGTTACCTCCATTTTTATTTTTCTAATATAAAAAGGGTCTATAATATTTGGTGTTGGTATTTGTAAAAATACTAATGCCTTTATTTTTTGCAAAAAAAAATTGAGACAAATAAAAAAATCCGTTACAATTAAGTTGCGACACCAAAAGAAAGGATGTG
>NZ_WJWY01000034.1 GCF_010367435.1 Fusobacterium sp. IOR10 | reverse complement strand
TTTCTTTTGGTGTCGCAACTTAATTGTAACGGATTTTTTTATTTGTCTCAATTTTTTTTTGCAAAAAATAAAGGCATTAGTATTTTTACAAATACCAACACCAAATATTATAGACCCAAAATAAAAGGTCTTTGGACCTTTTATTTTTGTGTATATACATGTTAATATGCACACAGAGGAGGATTTATGAACGATTATATTATAGTTTTTTCTTTTTTTGGAATCTTTGTTTTATTGACAATGTTTCTTTCTAATTTAAACACTAAAGTTAGAAAGCTAAATAAAAGAAATCAAAAAATTAAAGAATTAGAACAGAAAGGATATATTATCTCTAAAAGATGGGATTGTAATTATATCACTGTTGGAATTGACAATATTAAAAAAATTCTTTTTATTATTGTTTTGGATAAAGAATTCAGCTTTTTTAAATTAAATATTGATGATATTATTAATAAAAAAATTAATTCCTTTGGAATTATTAAAGGGTTTGTCACATCAGTATATATTGATATTTCCACAAAAGAAAATTTAACTTATACTATTAGGACTTTATGTATAACTAGAGGTTTTGGAGTTTATAAAAAAAATAAAGCTGTTACCTATTCAAAAAAATGTGCTGAAGATATTTGTAATTATATTGAAACTTTACATTTAAAAAACAAATAAAAAAAGAACCAGATCTATTTCTTTTCTGGTTCTTTTTATTTATTTATTTATTTATTTAACTGCTATTAATTCAATTTCAACTTTTACATCTTTTGGTAATCTTGCAACTTGAACACATGCTCTTGCAGGTTTTACATCCCCTAAGTATTCAGCATAAACTTCATTAATAGCCCCAAAATCATTCATATCACTAATGAAACAAGAAGCTTTTACAACATCTTTAAATGAATATCCTGCTTCATCTAATATTGCTTTTAAATTTTCTAAAGATTGTCTTGTTTGATCCTTTACATCATCAGATACTAATGTCATTGTTTCTGGAACAAATGGAATTTGCCCTGAAATATAAAGAGTACCATTTGCCTCTATTGCTTGTGAATAAGGTCCTAAAGCTGCTGGAGCTTTTGGTGTGTTAATAATTCTTTTTCCCATTTAAAATCCTCCTTAAAAATATTTTAATCTATCTTATAACTTGTACTTATATTAAATAGATTAACATATCTATTTAAAAAAATAAAGCTTAATTTTTAATCAAATAGATTCTTATGCTTTTATTTAATTTATTTCATATCCTTTTAGTTCTATCTTTTAGTTGTTTATTTTTAAACATTTTTTATAAATTAATGTTATAATATAACAAAAAAAACAATAAAAAGGAATGTTTATGAAAAAATATATTATCGACAAAGAATATAATGATGTAAATGTTGGATTTTTCTTAAAGGATGTCATTGGATATTCAACTAGAAATTTGAGAAATTCAGATATTTATTTAAATGGAAAAAAGGTCAAACTTAAAAAAAAAATTAAATTTAAAGATACATTAATTGTTTCTGAACTAAAAAAAGGAACAAATATTGTACCTATGAAAATGGACTTAGATATTATTTATGAAGACAATGACTTATTAATTTTAAATAAACCTCCTCATCTAATAGTTCACCCTACTAAAAAGAAAGTAGATAAAACTTTAGCTAATGGAGTTGTTCACTATTTTATTGAATCTCATGGACTATCCTCTGTTCCAAGATTTTTTAATAGACTGGATATGGATACTACTGGAATTATTGTTGTAACTAAAAATGCTTTTTCTCAAGCTCTTCTTCAAAACAAAGATAAAATTAATATTGAAAAATACTATTTAGCAATTGTTGATGGAATTGTTCCTGAGGATGAATTTTTAATTGAAAGACCAATTGGAAGGGTTGGAGATAGCCTTAGAAGAGAAGAACTTTCCATTGAAAATGGAGGACAAAGTGCTAAAACTAAAATAAATGTTATTAAAAGATTTGAAGAAAAAAATATTTCTTTACTTAAAATTCAACTTTTTACTGGTAGAACTCATCAAATAAGAGTACACTTATCCCTTGAGGGATTTCCAATAATTGGTGACTCTTTGTATGGCTCTGAAGATCAGCCTGTGGAACGTCAGTTTCTACATGCTTTTCAATTAATTATTACAAACTTAGATTCAAAGGAAAAACAAATATTCTCAGCTCCTCTACCTGAAGATATGAAAAAATTTCTAAATATCAATTAATAACCAAAAAAATGATTAATTTTAATCTGTATGAAAATTGACAAAAAAACTAGAAATGCTATAATATCAATATAATCAAATTTGAAATTTAACATAATATAATTAATATATTTTAAGGAGGATTTAAAATGGCAGTTAAAGTAGCAATTAATGGATTTGGAAGAATAGGTAGATTAGCTCTAAGATTAATGACTAAAAACCCTGAATTTGAAGTTGTAGCAATCAATGATTTAACAGATGCTAAAATGTTAGCACACTTATTTAAATATGATTCATCACAAGGAAGATTTGACGGAACAATAGAAGTTAAAGAAGATGCTTTTCTTGTAAATAATAATGAAATTAAAGTTTTTGCTCAAGCTAATCCTGAAGATTTACCATGGAAAGATTTAGGAATAGATGTTGTTTTAGAATGTACTGGATTCTTTGCTAGTAAATCTAAATCTGAAGCTCATATTAAAGCTGGGGCTAAAAAAGTTGTAATTTCTGCACCTGCTGGAAATGATTTACCAACAATTGTTTATAATGTAAATGACAATGTATTAACTGGTAAAGAAGATATTGTTTCTGGAGCATCTTGTACTACAAACTGTTTAGCACCTATGGCTAAAGTTTTAAATGATAGTTTTGGAATAGTTGAAGGATTAATGACAACTATACATGCTTATACTAATGATCAAAATACATTAGATGGTCCACATAAAAAAGGAGATTTAAGAAGAGCTAGAGCTGCTGCTGCAAGTATTATTCCTGCATCTACTGGAGCTGCTAAAGCTATATCTTTAGTTATACCTGAATTAGCTGGTAAACTAGATGGATCTGCTCAAAGAGTTCCTGTAATAACTGGATCTTTAACTGAACTTACTACTGTTCTTGAAAAAAATGTTACTGTTGAAGAGGTTAATGCTGCAATGAAAGCTGCTGCAAATGAATCTTTCGGATATAATGAAGATCTTATTGTATCAGTTGATATTATTGGAATGCACTTTGGTTCATTATTTGATGCAACTCAAACAAAAGTTATAACTGTTGGTGGAAAACAATTAGTTAAAACTGTTGCTTGGTATGATAATGAAATGTCTTATACTTCTCAATTAGTTAGAACTCTTAAAAAAATTGTAGAATTATCTAAATAATAATAATTTATTTATAAAAGAATAGCGGGACCTTAATGGGTTCCGCTATTTAACTTAACACATATGGAGGTTTAAATGGCAAAGAAAATAGTTACTGATTTAGATTTAAAAAATAAAAAAGTACTTGTTAGACTTGATTTTAATGTTCCAATGAAAGATGGAAAAATAACAAATGATAATAGAATTGTTGCTGCTCTTCCTACAATAAAATATATTCTTGAGAATGGTGGAAAAGTTATTGCTTTTTCTCATTTAGGAAAAGTTAAAACAAAGGAAGATTTAATAAGTAAATCTATTAGACCAGCTGCTAACAGACTTGCTGAACTTTTAGAAAAAGAAGTTAAATTTATTCCTACAACTAAGGGCCCTGAATTAGAAGCTGCTGTTGATGCACTGAAACCTGGGGAAATTATGATGTTTGAAAATACTAGATTTGAAGATTTAGATGGAAAAAAAGAGTCTTCAAATGATCCTGAACTTGGTAAATACTGGGCTTCATTGGGAGATTTATTTGTAAATGATGCTTTTGGAACAGCACATAGATCTCATGCCTCTAATATTGGTATTGCAGCTAATATTGGTGAAGGTAAAACTGCTGCAGGTTTTCTTATGGAAAAAGAAATTAAATTTATAGGTGGAGCTGTTGATAATCCAACTAAACCTTTAATTGCTATATTAGGTGGATCTAAAGTTTCTGACAAAATTGGTGTTATTGAAAACTTATTAGATAAAGCTGACAAGATTCTTGTTGGAGGAGCTATGATGTTCACTTTCTTAAGAGCTCTTGGAAAAAATACTGGAAAATCTATGGTTGAAGAAGATAAACTTGATCTTGCAAAATCTTTATTAGATAAAGCTAATGGTAAATTAGTCCTTCCTATAGATACTGTAGTTTCTAAAGAATTTAATAATGATGCTCCCCACAAAACTGTATCTGTTAATAATATCCCTGAAGATCAAATGGGATTAGATATTGGGGCTGCTACTATAAAATTATTTTCTGAAGAAATATCAAATGCCAAAACAGTTGTATGGAATGGACCTATGGGAGTTTTTGAAATGCCTAATTATGCTAAAGGTACCATTGGTGTTTGTGAAGCCATTGCTAATTTAAAAAATTCCACGACTATAATTGGTGGGGGAGATTCTGCTGCTGCTGCTATTCAACTTGGTTATGCTAGTAAGTTTACGCATATATCAACTGGTGGAGGAGCCTCTTTAGAATATTTAGAAGGAAAAGAATTACCTGGTATTGTTTCAATTTCTGAAAAATAAAAATAAAACTCTTTAATTTATTAAAGAGTTTTTTTTATTTCCCAATTTTGTATTGTGTTTTATGCTTTTTTAGTGTAAAATACAGCGTAAAAACTTTTTTTTAAGAATTTGTTAGTGTAATATTTTTATAATTTGTATTCAATTTGTTTAGGAGGATATAAAATGCAAAAACTTGACATGGTGTATGAAGGGAAAGCTAAAAAAGTATTTAAGACTGATATTGAAAACCAATTCATCGTTGACTATAAAGACGATGCTACTGCTTTCAATGGTTTAAAAAAGGGAAGTATTTTAAATAAAGGTATTGTTAATAACAAAATGACAAATATTATATTTAAATATCTTGCTGATAATGGTGTTGAAAATCACCTTATTAAGGAACTTAGCGATAGAGAAACTTTAGTTAAAAAAGTTGAAATTATTCCACTTGAAGTTATCGTAAGAAATGTTGCTGCTGGAAGCTTTTCTAAGAAATTTGGAGTTAAAGAAGGAACACCTTTACTTAACCCAATTGTTGAATTTTCATATAAAAATGATGAGCTTGGAGATCCAATGATTAACAATATGCAAATACTTGCTATTGGAATTGCTAAAAAAGAAGATCTTGATTTCATATCTGAAGAAGCTTTGAAAATAAACGAATTAATGAAAGTTTTTTACAGTAAAAGAAATATTAATCTTATAGATTTTAAAATAGAATTTGGTCGTTTTGAAGATAAAATTATTTTAGCTGATGAAATGTCTCCAGATACTTGTAGACTTTGGGACTCTAAAACTAATGAAAAATTAGATAAGGATCGTTTCCGTAGAGATTTAGGAAATGTTGTTGAAGCTTACGAAGAAATTTTCAAAAGAATTTCTAAATAGTATAACTTTAGGAGGCTAAAATATATGCATGATGACAGATTAAAAGAAGAATGTGGAGTTTTTGGTATTTTTAATAATGATTCTACAGATTCAGGAAGAATCGCCTATTATGGTCTTTTTTCTCTTCAACATAGAGGACAAGAAAGCTGTGGTATTGCTGTAATAGATGACACAGTTGTTAAGCAATACAAAGATATGGGACTAGTTCCTGAAGTTTTTAATGATGAAATACTAGATAAATTAACTGGTAAAATTGCAATTGGACATGTTAGATATTCCACTGCTGGTGGAAGTATTCGTCAAAATGCCCAACCTCTTGTTTCTAAATATTTAAAGGGAGCTTTAGGAATAAGTCATAATGGAAATCTAACTAATGCCTATGAACTTAGAGCTAAATTTGAAAGTGAAGGATTTATATTTCAAACATCCATTGATTCAGAAGTTATTGCTAATATAATAGCTAGACAAAGAGTTATTAATCCTTCTATTGAAAATGCAGTTAGTGAAATGATGAAGATTGTTAAAGGATCTTATTCTTTAGTTGTAATGAGCCCTAAAAAATTAATTGGTTGTAGAGATCCTCATGGATTTAGACCTCTAGTTCTTGGGAAAACAAAAAATTCCTACGTTCTTTCTTCAGAAACTTGTTCTCTAGATGCTGTTGGAGCTAAATTTGTGAGAGATATAGAACCAGGAGAAATTGTTATTATTGATGATAACGGAGTTACATCTATTAAAACTCACTGTAAAAAATTTAAACCTTCAATTTGTATCTTTGAGTATATTTATTTTGCTAGACCAGATACATATATAGATGGAATTAGTGTATATGAAGCTAGAAAAAATATAGGTAGACAATTAGCTAAAGAACATCCTGTTCAAGGGGATATTGTTATTGGAGTTCCTGACAGTGGTATTGCTGCTGCAATTGGATATTCTGAAGAAAGTAAAATTCCTTATGGAATTGGACTTGTTAAAAATAAATATGTTGGTAGAACTTTTATTAGTCCAACACAAGAAAAAAGAGAAAATGGAGTTAAAGTTAAATTAAATGTTTTAAAAGAAAGCGTTAAGGGGAAAAAAGTAATAATGGTAGATGACTCCATTGTAAGAGGTACCACTATTAAGCAACTAGTTAAATTACTTAAAGAAGCTGGAGCTAAAGAAATACATATGAGAGTTAGTTCTCCTCCATTTATGTGGCCATGTTATTATGGAACAGATATACCTTCTAAAAAGGATTTAATTGCTTGTAAATATTCAGTGGAAGAAATTACTAAAGTATCTGATCTTGACAGTCTTGGATATTTATCCCTTGATAAATTAGATATTATTACAGGTTCAAAATGTAATTACTGCGATGCTTGTTTCTCAGGAAACTATCCAGCAGAAATTCCAGATTATTCACACAAGGAGGAAGAAAATAATGAGGTCGAAATACATAAGTCCGCTAAATTCACGTTATGCTAGTAAAGAAATGAGTTATATTTTTTCTCAAGATAATAAATTTAAAACTTGGCGTAAACTGTGGATTGCTCTAGCTGAAACTGAAAAAGAGTTAGGACTAAACATTACAGATGAACAAATAAATGAAATGAAAAAATATAAAGATGATATAAACTATGAAGTGGCTGAGGCTAGGGAAAAAATAGTTAGACATGACGTTATGAGTCATGTTTTTGCCTTTGGAACTCAAGCAAAATCTGCTATGCCTATAATTCATCTTGGAGCTACAAGTTGCTATGTTGGTGATAATACTGATATAATAATTATGACAGAGGGTATGAAACTTATTAAGAAACAACTTGTTAATGTTATAAAGGAACTTTCTAAATTTTGCATGGAATATAAGGATCTTCCTACTTTGGGATTTACTCATTTCCAACCTGCTCAAACAACTACTGTTGGTAAAAGAGCTACTCTTTGGTTACAAGATTTAGTTATGGATTTAGAAGATCTAGATTATCAATTATCTAAGGCTAAGTTACTTGGATCTAAGGGTACTACTGGAACTCAAGCTAGTTTTTTAGAACTATTTGATGGAGATCATGAAAAAGTAAAAAAAATTGATCCTATGATAGCTAAAAAAATGGGATTTGATTCTTACTTTGCAGTTTCTGGACAAACATATCCTAGAAAATTAGATAGTCAAATTCTTAATATTCTTAGCAGCATAGCCCAATCTTCTTTTAAATTTAGTAATGATATAAGATTACTTCAACATTTGAAAGAAATTGAAGAACCATTCGAAAAATCTCAAATAGGATCTTCTGCTATGGCTTACAAGAGAAATCCAATGAGAAGTGAACGTATAGGTTCCCTTGCTCGTTATGTTATTGCAGATTCTCTTAATCCTGCTATTACTGCTTCTACTCAATGGTTTGAAAGAACTCTTGATGACTCTGCTAATAAAAGAATCAGTGTGCCTGAAGCTTTTTTATGCACTGATGCTATTTTAACTTTATACAGAAATGTTGTTGATGGACTTGTTGTTTATCCAAAAGTTATAGAAAAACATTTAAATGATGAACTACCATTTATGGCAACAGAAAATATAATGATGGACGCTGTAAAAGCTGGTGGAGATAGACAAGAATTACATGAAAAAATAAGAATTCATTCTATGGCAGCTGGACGTGTTGTAAAAATTGAAGGTAAAGAAAATGATCTTTTAGAAAGAATTGCTAAAGATGAATCCTTTGGATTAACACTTGAAAAATTATATTCTATTATGGACGCTAAAAATTTTGTTGGAAGATCTCCTGAACAAACAGAAGAATTTATCAATGAAGTAATTAAACCTATTCTTGAAGAAAATATTGACTTAATAGATAATAATGCTAACGAAGTTAGAGTTTAATTTAATAATTATATATAAATGTAACGTTTGTATATTATCATAAAAAACAAATATTTTAGGAGGATTTAATTATGGTAAAAGCTATTGTAGGTGCATGTTGGGGAGACGAAGGAAAGGGAAAAATAACTGATATTCTTGCTACTACTGCAGATATTGTTATTCGTTTTCAAGGGGGAAGTAATGCTGGTCATACAATTATAAATGACTATGGTAAGTTCGCTCTTCATCAAATGCCTAGTGGAGTTTTTAATGAAAACACAGTGAATATTATTGGCCCTGGAGTTGCCTTTAACGTTCCTTATTTTGTAAAAGAAATGAATTATTTAAAAGAAAATGGTGTTCCAACTCCAAAAATTTTAATTTCTGATAGGGTTGAACTTCTTATGCCTTATCATATTTTACTAGATTCTTATGAAGAATCTCGTCTTGCAGATAAACAATTTGGATCAACTAAATCTGGAATTGCTCCTTTTTATTCAGACAAATATGCTAAAATAGGTATTCAAATTTCTCAATTATTTGATGAAGAAATTTTAAGAGATAGAATAAATAATGCTTGTGAAATTAAAAACGTATTAATAGAACACTTATACAAAAAACCTCTTCTTAATGCTGATGAAATATTCAATGAAGTTCTTAAATATAGGGATTTAGTTGCTCCTTATATTGTAAATACTACTGAATATTTACATAAAGCTTTAGCTGATGGAAAAGAAATTTTACTTGAAGGACAATTGGGAGCTTTAAAAGATCCAGATCATGGAATTTTCCCAATGACAACTTCTTCTTCAACTTTAGCAGGATTTGGAGCAATTGGAGCTGGACTTCCTCCTCATTCTATTAAAAAAGTTTACACTGTTGCTAAAGCTTATTCTTCTGCAGTGGGAGAAGGAGCATTTGTTAGTGAAATTTTTGGAGATGAAGCTCAAGAGCTACGTGTTCGTGGTGGAGACGCTGGAGAATTTGGAGCAACAACTGGAAGACCTAGAAGAATGGGATGGTTTGATTGCGTTGCTACTCGTTATGGTTGCATTTTACAAGGTACAACTGATGTAGCATTTACTGCTATTGATGTTCTTAGCTATCTTGATGAAATTCCTGTATGTGTTGGTTATGAAATAGATGGAAAAGTTACTAAGGAATTTCCTGTAACATCTCTACTAGAAAAAGCAAAACCTGTTTACACAGTTTTACCTGGATGGAAAACTGACATAAGAGGAATAACTGATTATAACGATTTACCTGCAAATGCTAAAAATTATGTTGAATTTATAGAAAAAGAATTAGGATTTAATATTACAATTGTTTCAAATGGTCCTAAAAGAAATGAAATAATGTATAGATAATTATCATCTAAATAAAAAGCTTGCACTAATTAGTGTAAGCTTTTTTTATATGGTATAATTGTTAGTGTGTGTTTAATTATTTCTGGAGGAATTATGAATAATTTAAAATTTCAATTTAATAAAAAATCCCATGAAAAATACTATATTCAACTTTATAAAATTTTTTCTAATGCAATTTTATCAGAGGGTTTAAAATCTGGATCTAAAATGCCTTCCATAAGAAAAACAGCTTTAGATTTAAAAATAAATATTAATACTGTTCTACAAGCTTATAACCTATTAGAACAAAACGGATTAATTGAAAAAATACACGGAAAAGGATGTTATGTTAAAAACATTTCAGACTTTTCTTTAGATAAAAAGCTAAAACCTTTAATTGATAATTTTAAATTTGGTCAAATTATTAAAAATAAGGTAATTAATTTTTCAAATGGAACTCCTCCATCTGAATATTTTCCAGCTGCTATTTACCAAGAATTATCAAATAAAATTATCAACAGTTATCACGGAGAAATTTTTTCCTATCAAGATTTTCAAGGGGTATTGAGTTTAAGAAAAGTTTTATCTGATGAACTTGAAAAAGATGATATTTTTGTAAATCCTGAGGAAATTATTGTAACTTCTGGAACTCAACAATCTTTAGATATCATTTTAAAATTATTTAAAAATTCCTCAAACTTAACTGTTGCTTTATCTGCCCCAACATATCCAAATGCATTGAACATTTTTTCTAATTCATGTAAAATTAAATCAATTAATTTAAAAAATGATGGTTGGGATTTGAAAGAATTTGAAGAAATTTTAAAACAAGAAAAAATTAAATTAGTTTATGAAGTTTTTAATTTTCAAAATCCAACAGGAGTTAAATGGAGTGATTCTAAGAAAAATGAATTACTAAAATTAGCTGAAAAATATAATTTTTACATAATAGAAGATGATAGCTTTTCTGAATTTTACTATACAGGAAACAAACCATTTCCACTAAAAAGTTTCGATAGAACTGACCACGAAAGAGTTATATATGTAAAAACATATTCTAAAAGTATCATGCCTGGGCTTGGATTAGCTTTATTAATTCCCCCTAAAAAACTCGTAGAGAAAGCTATTTTTATAAAATATGGATTGGACACAAACACTTCTGGTCTTAATCAAAAAATATTAGAACTTTTTATAAAGGATGGATATTTAGAAGATCATTTAATTTTTCTTAGAAATGAGTTTAAAGAAAAGTATCTATATATGTTAAAACTCTTATCTAGTGTTCCTTATATTACTGTTTTAAATGTACCTGAGGGAGGATTTTTTATATGGATTCTGCTTTCTAAACACATTAAAGGAGAGCTATTTTATGAAAAATGTAAGGAATCTAATCTTTCCATTCTTCCAGGAAGTGTTTTTTATAATGATCAGTTGAGTACATACAAAATTCGTTTAACCTTTGTTTCAGCTGATTTATTTGAAATAGAAAATGGTATTAATATAATTAAAAATATTCTTCTAAGATGCTCACCTCCTAAGAATATTCACTCTAAAACGATAGTCTAATAAAAATATTTATATAATTTACAGTATTCAATATATAAAATTACAATTACAATAAAAGGAGTCTTCAATGAAAAACATTATAAAAAAAGTTGCAGCTATAAATGATTTATCCGGATTTGGAAGATCTTCATTAACTGCTATTATCCCTATAATATCAAATATGGGTATCCAAGTTTGCCCATTGCCAACTGCAATCCTATCAACTCATACAGGAGGCTTTAAAAATTTTAGTTTCGTTGATTTTACAGATAACATGACAGATTTTATTAATCACTGGAAAGCTTTAGGTTTAAATTTTGATTGTATTTATTCTGGATTTTTAGGTTCATCTAAACAAATAGATATAGTTTCTGACTTTATAGATTTTTTTGGAAATGATGAAAATTTAGTAGTTATTGATCCTGTTATGGGAGATGATGGTAGTCTTTATGATACTATGGAAAATGATATTGTTTCAAAAATGAAAAATTTAATAGAAAAAGCAGATATTATCACTCCTAATTTTACAGAACTTTGTCTTTTGCTAAATAAAAAATATAAGTCTACAATTTCTGAAGATGAAATAAAACAATGGATATTTGAATTATCCAAAATAGGACCTAATATTATTATTGTTACCAGTGTTCCTGAAGAAAAAAATTCTTCAGATAAGTTTTCTAATGTAATTGCTTTTGATAAAAAAAATAACGTTTTTTGGAAAACTAAGTGTAAACTGATTCCCACTTCTTATCCTGGTACAGGAGATAGTTTTACAAGTGTTTTAATTGGAAGTTTATTACAAAATGATCCTTTGCCTATAGCAATAGAAAAGGCCACTAATTTTATTAATCAATGTATTAGAAGCAGTTGTAAATTTAAGTATCCTAATCGTGAGGGTATTTTATTGGAAAAAATGCTACCAATGTTAACCCATCCTATTATTGAAAATAATTGTGAGCTATTAAAAAATAATATAAAATGAAAAGGGGGCATTTATAAATGCCCCCTTTGTATAAATTCATTTTTTGTAGGTAGTTTTATTTTACTTTTCCTAAAGCTTGTTCTAAATCAGCTATAATATCTTCTACATTTTCTAATCCCACAGATAATCTTACTAATCCTTCTGGTATACCTGCTTCAGCTAATTCTTCTTTAGTATAAGTTGAATGTGTCATAGATGCTGGATGTTGAATTAAAGTTTCTGTATCTCCTAAAGAAACTGCTAATCCAAACATTTCTACATTATTTAATAAAGCTTTTCCTGCTTCAAATCCACCAGTTAATTCAAATGATACCATACCACCAAATTCTTTCATTTGTTTTTTAGCTATCTCATGTCCTTCGTGAGACTCTAATCCAGGATAGTAAACTTTTGATATTTTTGGATTTGCTTCTAACCATTTTGCTACTGTCATTGCACTAGCACAGTGTCTTTGCATTCTTAGTTCAAATGTTTTTAATCCTCTTACTATTAAATTAGCTTCTGCTGGTCCTAATACAGAACCTGTCATATCTTTTATTCCCACTAATTTTATTTGATCAATAATATTTTTTGGACCTACTGCAAATCCTGCTACTACATCCCCATGTCCATTAATATATTTTGTTGCAGAATGAACTACTATGTCTGCACCTAAAGTTAATGGATTTTGATTATATGGAGAAGCAAAAGTATTATCAACTACCACACTTGTATATGGATTTTCGTGAGCTATTTTAGATAAAGCTTCTATATCTGCAATTTTTAAGTTTGGATTTGCTGGAGTTTCTAAATAAACAACTCTTGTATTTTCTTTCATTGCTGCTTTTACAGCTGCTAAATCTCCAGTATTTAAAAATGTAACTTCAATTCCAAATCTAGTTAAACCATGATTTAACAATGCAAATGTACAACCGTACAAAGTTGTATCTGCTATTAAATGATCTCCTGCTTTAAGCAATGTCCATAAAGTTGAAGAAATTGCTCCCATTCCTGAAGATGTTCCTGCTGCTGCTTCTCCATGTTCTAAGGCAGCAACTTTTCTTTCTGCTAAAGCAACTGTTGGATTTCCTAATCTACTATAAATGTATCCTTCTTCTTTTCCTGAAAATCTTGCTGCTCCTTGTTCAGTAGAATCAAATACAAATGTTGATGTTTGAAAAATAGGTGCTGCTAAAGATCCAAATGGATTTTTTTCTTGACCTGCGTGAATTGCTATTGTTCCCATTCCCTTACCTTTTAAATCGTGCATTACAACTCCTCCTTATATATTTTTATATTCTTACTTTTGTCTTTATTTGAACACTTTTTTCTTGTACAATACAAAATAATTTTAATTTCTCTTTATAACTATTTTATAATACTTTTTTTGTTTTTTGTCAAATTCAAGTGTTCTATAACAGTTTAGTTTTAACTTTATAATTTCTTTATTTATAGATAATTATAAAGTTAAAATAATTTTTATTATACAAAAAGGCAATCTTAGTTTTCTAAGATCGCCTTTAAAATAATTTTCTTTAATTATACATTTAGTAATTAATATTACTATACTATCTCAAGGATAATGTTATATATAAAACATTGAATATATTTTTTAGAACTACTTAGAATTTTATTTATAATATTGATTAGTATTATGCTTATTATGTTTATTATATTTATTATTATTCTATTAAGTAGTATCATTATATAATTCTCTCCTCTTTTAATTTATTATGTGATTATAATAAATTTTGTCCCTAATGTCAAGAAATAAATAAAAAAAAGATGTAAATGTAGTGAACCCATTTTCTTGGACATGAAATTTAATATTTAATTTAAGGATTGATTCCTGTATTCTGCAGGAGTTAATCCTTTTAATTTTATTTTAATTCTCTGATTATTATAATAATCAA
>NZ_WJWY01000033.1 GCF_010367435.1 Fusobacterium sp. IOR10 | reverse complement strand
CTTTATTACACCATTTAAGGTTTGCTTGCTTATCTTGTTAAATTTCTCTATTCTATTGTTAATGTCCTTCGTTCGCATCTCTTGCGGACAAGAAGTATAATACCACTTTCAGCAATTTATGTCAACTATTTTTATCTTATTTATTTTGTTTTTTTTCTCTTAAATGTCATAAAGGTCTGAAAATCATATTCTCTTGCCAATATTATTTTTTGAAATAATTTTCCCTTCACTTATTATTTTATTATTTAATAACAATTTAAAATGTCCCAATGTGTCCATTTCTTTTATAGGTGCCTTTATCTTTTCATTAACTTCTAAAATTAATTTTATTTTCCCATCTTTTTTATATATTTTTTCAATATTTTTATCTGGATACAATTCTACAAACCTATCCTCACCATTAATAATTTTTGAAACTCCTATTGGAATATCTTTATTTAGAATTCTTTCATATTTAAATTTAGTATAGAATTCTCTTATATCATTTTCTACTTTTTTATCTCTAGTAACCTCATTTGGACTTCCCAATACAACATAAATTATACTGAGATTCTTTACTTCACTAGCTATTGCTATATTGAAACCAGCTGCATCATGATGTCCAGTTTTTATTCCATAAATACCTTCCTTTCCTAATAACTTATTTCTATTATTAAATTTTATCTTTCCATTTAATATTTCAGCTTTTTTTTGAGAAGCTATTTCTATATAATTTTTATACTTTAAAGCTTCCTCTGATAGTTTATAGATCCCCTCAGCTGTTCCTACATCCATTTTTTTTCCAGTCATACTTGGTGGCAACCCTGTAGGAGTATAATATGATATTTCTTGGTCCAACCCTAGTTCTTTAGATTTTTCATTCATCATTTTTACAAAATTATCGGCATTTCCCCCACCTATATATTTAGCTAAAGCATAAGCTGCATTATTAGCCGAATGAATTGCTGTTGCTTTTATTAATTCTTCAACAGTTAATTTTGTTCCTGTTTTTATCCATATTCTACTTCCTCCTAAGCTATTTGACTCCTTATCCATAGGAACTAAATCTGTTTTAGAAATGGTTCCTGAATTAATCGCATCAAAAGTAACTAAAAGTGTCATCATTTTTGTTAATGATGCTAATGGATTTTTCTTCTCAATATTTTCTCCAAATAAAACATGCCCATTTTCATCCCCTAAAATATAAGATTTATACTGTGGACTATCAACTTTTTCAATTGCCTCTACTTCTTTTCCCACTATAACATTTAAATTCAAAAAAAATATCAACAACATATTAAGTAAATATATTTTCACTTTATTCCCCCTCTAATTTATCTCTAGGTCCAATTATAACATTTCTAATAAATAAAGAAAACCTCCCTCTTAAATAATTGAAGTTAAATTTTTAAATATTTTGGCAATAAAAAAAAGACCTTAATTTTAAATATAATTAAGGTCTTCTATGAAATTTATTATTTTTTTAATTTAACTTCTGGTTCTTTAGGCAATCTAAATAGAGGAATAAATCTGTCCCAACCAGTTAATGTTAGAATCAATATTGAAGCAACTGCTATCATTGCTAAAAAATTATATTTTATAATATCTATTGCTGTAAACTTATACAAAGGGTACACAACAGATGCTATCCCAACATAAAATCCAATATAAACATGCCAAGGTATTAATTGAGACCCAAAGACTCCCAAAGCATCACTAAATGTTGCATTTCTTAATTTCAATTTATATATAGCTTCTTCAGACCCTTCAACATTTTCATCAACAAGATTTCTAATAATTGGTCCTATAGTAACTATTTGAGCCATTTCATCTGATAAAGCAGCGTTTCCTAAAATAGAAAATATTCCGTTAAAAAACATTAATTGTCTTACATTTTTAGAAAGCTTTAAAGCTATTCTAGATAATGGTTCAAAAGCATTAATACTTCCCATTATTCCACCAAAAGCAGCTACCCACATCATCATTACAATTACCCAAGATCCAGCTCCTTCAAACCCAGTATACATTAAGTTTAAAAAATTTGGAATACTTGTTATAGTTCCTGCGAATAATCCAAATATTAAAGCTGATATTATTCCAGAAAACAAACATAGAAGAGTTGGCAACCCTTTAATAGCTGTAATTAAAACCAAAACTAGAGGCAACATCATGTATAAAGGCACTCCTTGTTTTACTTGATTTAATAAAATTACTGCAGATTCTCTTTTTTCAGCTAAAGCAGTCCAAACCTCCTGAGGAATCTGAGCAATAGCATCATTTGCGCTTCCAATTGTATCTGGTAAGCCCATCATTACTGAAGCTACATAGAAAGCTATTATACTCAATATTAAACAACTTAGAGACCAAACTCCTTGATGTTTTATTCTATCAATAACTTCCACCTTTTGAATTCCTGAACTGACAACTGTTGTATCAGAAATAAGTCCTATATTATCTCCAAAACAAGCTCCCCCTGCAATTGCAGCAGTTGTTAAAACAATGTTTCCACCAACTATATGATTTAGCCATAAAAATACTGGTGCACATGCTGCAAACGTTCCCCAAGATGTTCCAATTGCAACTGATAAAATACTTGTAACTATTATTCCAGTAACAGCTATTGTTTTTGCTGTTAATCCAAAATTAAGAGACATTATTATAATTGAAGCTCCTACTCCTGAAGCCATAAAAGTTTCTGCCATAGCGTAAGCTAACATTAATATAAAAAATACCAATTGAATTTCTTTAACATTATCTACTGCTTTATCTACTATTTCCTGAAAAGTAAACTTTTCTGTTATAAATGCAACTATAGCTGCATAAACTGTTGCTATTGGAGCTGCTACTAGTACATCTAAACCTACTATAACCATTAGTGTTGCCAATAAAAATACTGGAGACAGCTTTAATAATTCAATAAACCAACCTCTTCTTTCTTGTGCCATACAATCCTCCCTAAATATTTAAATTAAAATAATAAATTTTATAAAAAAAAACTACCCTTCAAAAAGAAAGGTAGAGTAATTACAAAATAAGTATAATTATACTAATTTTTTTTAAATCACTTGATAGCTCTACATTAGTATTACCAATGTCAGTATTATAAATATTCTTTATAATCCCAAGATTTACGGATAGCTCCTTTAATCTTTCGGCAAAATCCCCTTTCTTAACCATCTTAGCTCCTCAGCTCAAGTTAATAGTTTTGTCATTTGCAACCTCTACCTGAATTTATTATTTTATTGTCTAATCCTAAATATGCTAACACTTTCAATTGATAATGTCAAGTTTTATTTATTTCTAGTTCTCTTTTACTTCAAGTAATGTTATAATTATTTATATAATATAATTTCATTGGAGAGTGAATATGGAACCAATTATTTTCATAGTAGGAGATTCTTTGGAAAAAAAAAGAATTGACACTATTATTCAAAAAAATATACCTAATAAAAGCAGAAATTATATTCAATCTTTAATAAATAACAATTATGTTAAAGTTGATAATAAACTGATTAATAAATGTAGTTTAAAATTAAAATCTAAACAAAAAATAGAGGTTCAGTTTCCTGAGGAAAAATCTTTGGAAATAAAACCAGAAAAAATTAAATTAAATATTGTTTATGAAGATGATTATCTTGCTATCATTAATAAACCTTCTAATATGACTGTGCACCCAGCACTAAATAATTATAGCGGAACTCTTGTAAATGCAATTCTCTATAATTTTTCATCCTTATCAAATATAGACAGTGATCCCATTAGACCTGGTATTGTTCATAGATTAGATAAAAATACTAGTGGACTTATCATTATAGCTAAAGTAAATGATGTGCATGAAAAATTAGTTGAAATGTTTAAAGAAAAAAAAATAAATAAAACTTATTTAGCAATTTGTAAAGGGAATTTCAAAGAAAATACATTTAGATTAGAAACTTTAATTGGTCGGGATCCCCATGAAAGAAAAAGAATGGCTGTGGTTGAAACTAATGGAAAAATTGCAATTTCTAATTTTAAAGTAATAGATGAAGTTTCTAATTTTTCATTACTTAAAGTTAATATCGAAACTGGACGAACTCATCAAATAAGAGCGCACCTTAAGTTTCTAAATCACCCAATTTTAGGTGATGATATCTATGGTTCTACTTCTAAAATATTAGGGAGACAGATGTTACATGCTTATATTTTAAAATTTACTCATCCTATTACAAATGAAAATTTATCTTTTCTTGGAGAATTACCTGATGATTTCTCAAAAACCTTAAAAACTTTAAATCTAAAGTTAAATAATAAAGAAATTTTAGGAGATGACTATGAATAAACTATATTCTTTTGACCTAGCACAGGGAACTTTCGTTGGAGTCGACGAAGCAGGAAGAGGTCCTTTAGCTGGTCCAGTAGTCGCTGCTGCTGTACAACTAAAAGACAACAAATATTACCAATTTTTTGATGATATAAACGATTCTAAAAAATTAAGTGAAAAAAAAAGAGAACTTCTTTTTGATAAAATAATAACCTTTTGCCATGTTGGAATAGGAATAGCTACTGTGGAAGAAATAGAAAAATATAATATTTTAAATGCTACTTTTATAGCTATGAATAGAGCTTTAGATGATATTTCAGAAAACAATATTATTTGTGACAAAGTTCTTGTGGATGGAAATAGGCTAATTAAAGAATTTTCTGGAAAACAAGAGCCTCTTGTAAAAGGCGATTCTAAGTCACTTTCAATAGCTGCTGCATCTATAATAGCTAAAGTATCTCGTGATAATATTATGAAGGAGTTTTCTAAATTATATCCTGAATATTTTTTTGAAAAACATAAAGGGTATGGAACAAAACTGCATAGAAATATTTTATTAGAAAAAGGACCATTACCAATCCACAGAAAAAGCTTCCTAAAAAAAATTTTAGGAGATTAAGCTAATCAAATGAATTTTAAAAATAAAAGAGAACAAGGTTATTATTTTGAAAAAATAGCTTCTAATATTATTACTTCTAAAGGTTATACTATTATTGGTAAAAATTATTATTCTAAATACGGAGAAATAGATTTAATTGCTAAAAAAGATAACATAATAATCTTCATAGAAGTTAAGCAAAGAAGTTCTAATAAATTTGGGTTTGGTGAAGAATCTATTGATTATCATAAAAAAAGAAAAATATTCTTATCTGCAAGACAATTTTTATACGAAAGAAAATTACTCGATTTCAGTATTCGTTTCGACTCAATTATTTTTTATAGGAAAAATAATTATTCTTATAAATGGATAAAAAATATAATATGGGGTGATGAAATTGGACTTTAAATGTATTAAATGTGGAAATAACAATTACTTTGTGGAAACTATTGTTTTACCAAAAAAAAATTCAAAATTAAAATTAGATATAGGAACTTACTATTTAAAAATTTGTTCTAACTGTGGATATACTGAAATTTATTCAGCTAAAATATTAAGCAATTCAAAGGAAAAAATTTTAAATGTGGAACCCCAAAAAACTGGAAACAGTTAAATCATTTATTTTTTCAAACAGATGCTGCATCTGCAATGAGTTATTAGATAGTGACCATTCTTATGTCTGTGAAAATTGCAAAGAAAAAGTTATAAAAAAAATTCATTTAAGAAAATTTAATAAATTTTATTTTGTTTTAGATTATGATTCTGATATTAAAATTTTAATTAAAAATTTTAAATTTTATAATAAAAAATATATTAGTCATTTTTTAAGTGAATTAATTAAAACATCCATTTATAAAGTTATTTCAGAAAACAATATAGATTTAGTTATCCCTGTCCCAATAAGCCAAGAAAAAAAATTAGAAAGAGGATTTAATCAAATAAATGTTATACTAGAATTGTTAAACATTCCCTATAGAGACATTATTAGAAATAAAAACACTCATCCTATGTCTAAGTTTAAAAACATTTACGCTAGACATTTTAATATAAAATCTTCTTTTGATGTTCCATTTAATACTTCAAATAAAAATATATTAATTGTAGATGATATTCTAACAACAGGCAATACTGTAAAAGAAATTATTAAAGAAATATACAAAAAAGGAACTCCTAATTCTGTATTTGTTTTTTCCATATCTGCAGCTAATTCTTTTTATAAAAATATTTTTTCTATTTAGTTTAATTATTAATCAAAAAATATGAACTTATTGCTATTTTCTTAATTAGAATTTTAACTAAAAATATGATAAAATCTAAAATATAAACTATTCATAAATTTTAAAGGGAGGAATTAAATGAGAAAAACAATTATTGCAGGAAACTGGAAAATGAACAAAACTAACAATGAAACTATTCAAATTTTAAATGACTTAAAGAAAGAAATTAAAGAAATAGAAGGAATTAGTAATATAGGTGTGGTTATTGGAACACCTTTTACTGCATTATCTGACGCTGTAAAAACTGTTGAAAATTCTGTTATAAAAATAGCTGCTCAAAATGTTTACCCTAAAGAAAGTGGAGCTTATACTGGTGAAATTTCCCCAGCAATGCTAAAAGATATTGGAGTTGAGTATGTTATTTTAGGTCATTCTGAAAGAAGAGATTATTTTAAAGAAAGTAATTCTTTCATAAATGAAAAAATTAAAGCTGTACTTTCTCATAATATGAGTCCTATCTTTTGTATTGGAGAACATTTAGAAGATAGAGAAGCTGGAAAAGTAAAAGAAGTAATTACTAAACAAGTTAAAGAAGGACTAGCTAATTTATCAGCTGATGAAATGAAAAAAGTAATTGTTGCATATGAACCTATTTGGGCAATTGGAACTGGTAAAACTGCTACCCCTGAAATAGCTCAAGAAACTCATGAACAAATAAGAGAAGTTTTAAAAGAAATGTTTGGAGAAACTTCTAAAGAAATAACTATCCAATATGGAGGTTCTATGAAACCAAATAATGCTAAAGAATTATTATCTCAAAAAGATATTGACGGAGGACTTATTGGAGGAGCTTCTTTAAATGCCAAAGATTTTTCTGCTATTATTAAAGCTGCATTATAATAAAACAAAGGGAAGGAATAAAAATGAATAAAAAACCTTTAATGTTGATGATTCTAGATGGTTGGGGAATTAGTGCCTGTCCATCTTGTGTTAATGCTATCAAAAATGCCGATCCTAAAGAATTTGAAAATCTAATTTTAAATTATCCTAATTCAAAATTAGAAGCTTCTGGAGAAGCTGTAGGACTTCCTGTTGGACAAATGGGAAATTCTGAAGTTGGACATCTTAATATAGGAGCTGGAAGAGTTATTTACCAACCTCTTGTTAGAATTTCAAAAGATATTCTTAGTGAAGATTTTTTAAAAAAAGAAAGCCTTATAAAAGCTTTTACCACAGCTAAAGAAAAAAATGTAAGTATTCACTTTGGAGGACTTGTTTCTGATGGTGGAGTCCATTCTCATATAAAACACATTTTCGGATTACTGGAAATGGCTAAAAAATATGATTTAAAGAAAGTGTTTGTTCATGCATTTTTAGATGGAAGAGATACTCCCCCTTCTTCTGGTGTTAAGTATCTTCAATTACTTGAAGATAAAATGAAAGAATTGGGAGTAGGTAAAATAGCTACTATTTCAGGAAGATATTTTGCAATGGATAGAGACAAAAATTGGGACAGGACTAAAAAAGCTTATGACGCTATGACTTTAGGAAAAGCCAACAGTTTTAATTCAGCTAATGAAGCAATATTATCTTCATATTCAAATAATATAACTGATGAATTCTTTGAGCCTACTGTAATAGACAAAGAAGGAACTATTAAAGAAAATGATATTTTTATAAATTTTAATTTTAGACCTGATAGAGCAAGACAAATAACTAGAGCTTTAAATGATTTAGAGTTTACACATTTTGAAAGAACCATTAAACCAGTTACAGTTTTTTGTATGAGACAATATGATTCAACTATAGAAGCTCCTATAATTTACAAAGATCCAGAAATAATAAATACTCTTGGAGAAGTTGTTTCTAATGCTGGCTTAAAACAATTCAGAACAGCTGAAACTGAAAAATATGCCCATGTTACTTTCTTTTTTAATGGAGGAAAGGAAAATCAATATCCTGGAGAAGAAAGAAAATTAGTACATTCGCCTAAAGTTGCAACTTATGATATGAAACCAGAAATGTCTGCTTTTGAAGTAACTAAAGGAGCTATTGAAGCTTTAGATTCTAAAAAATATGATGTTTTTATTTTAAATTTTGCTAATCCTGATATGGTTGGACACACAGGTATTTTAGAAGCTGCAGAAAAAGCTATTTCTGCTGTTGATAAATGTATGAAAAAAATAGTTGATAAAATACTAGAATTAGATGGTACTGTCTTAATAACTGCAGATCATGGTAATGCCGAATTAATGGTAGATCCTGAAACTCATGTTCCTTATACTGCTCACACTACAAATTTGGTTCCATTTATTTATGTAGCTAATGACACTAAAAATATAAAATTAACAGATGGAAAATTAGCAGATATAGCACCTACTATGCTTAAAATACTAGGATTAGATGTGCCAAAAGAAATGACTGGAAATATATTAATTAAATAACTTGGAGGAATTTATGATTACAGAAGGATTAAAACTTAGTCACACAAAAATAGTTACACCAGATGAAACTGCTGCAAAAGCAGCTTCTGGAACTTTAGATGTTTACGGAACTCCTTTCCTTATTGCTTTTATGGAAAAAACATCTTTGGATATTGTTACTCCTTTTCTTAAAGAAGGGGAATCTACAGTTGGAATTTCTATGAACATGAAACATCTTAAAGCAAATAAAATTGGCGATGAAATTACTTGTGAATCTGAGTTAATTAAAGTTGAAGGTAAAAAACTTACTTTTAAATTAAAAGCAACTCATGATAGCACTGTTATTGGAGAGGCTATCCATGAAAGATTTATTGTTGATGTAGAGAGATTTTTATCTAAACTTAAATAATAATTTATAAAAAAGTCCCAGTAGTTATAACTACTGGGACTTTTTTATAATAAATCAAAATATATAAGTTTTATTTTTGATTGTATACATAAAAAAAAGCAGAGACCAGCTCTGCTAAAATTTTTAGTTTAACTAAGCTAAAGCTGCTTTTGCTGCTTCTGCTAATTTAGCAAATCCTTCTGCATTATTTAATGCCATATCTGCTAGAACTTTTCTATCTAATTCAATTTCAGATCTTTTTAATCCATTCATAAATGTAGAATAAGTCATTCCATTTAATCTTGCTCCTGCATTTATTCTGATGATCCATAATTGTCTCATTTTTCTTCTTCTTACTTTTCTATCTCTAGTTGAAAAAGCCATTGCTCTCATTACAGCTTGTTTAGCTTGTTTTACTACGTCTCCAGAAGCTCCTCTGAATCCTTTAGCAGCTTTTAAAATCTTTTTATGTTTTCTTCTTCTTACTACACCAGTTTTAACTCTCATTTTTTCCTCCTATCTATTAAAATTAGCTATTATCTTCCTACTCCATATGGTAATAAAGAAATCATGTGCTTTTTATATACATCTAAAAGTACACCATCTTTTTTCATTTTATTTTTTCTTTTTCTTGTTTTTTTAGTTAATATGTGACTTTTTCCTGAGTGTTTTACTACATATTTTCCTGTTCCTGTTACTTTTACTCTTTTCGCTGTTCCTCTATGAGTTTTCATCTTTGGCATTATATGTTCCTCCTCCCAATTACTTAAATACTATTTTTTCAATGTCATTAGCAAATGCTTTTGTGCGTCTCTGTACCTTTTTTCTATATCTGCACATTCTTCAAATTTTTCTGCAATTTGTTCAAGTAAAGCTATACCCATTCCCTCATAACTTCTTTCTCTTCCAAATTGAACTAAAGTCACTTTTACTTTATTATCTTTATCTAAAAATTTTTGTATATTGTTCATCTTTGTTTCCAAATCATGAATATCTATTCTTGTTCTTACCTTTACTTCTTTAACAATAACCATTTTTTGTTTCTTTTTAGCATCTTTGGCTTTTCTAGTTTGTTCATATTTGTACTTACCATAATCCATTATTTTACAAACTGGTGGTTTTGCTGATGGTGATATTTCAACCAAGTCAAGATCCAATTCTCTAGCTTCATTTAATGCTTCTGAAGCCGTCATTATACCCATTTGTTCTCCTGAATTTGATATAACTCTAAATTCTTTTCCTCTTATTCTTTCATTGATTCTAATTTTGTCAGAAATAGCCGACACCTCCTAATTTAAAACTTTATAAAAAAAAACAAGGCACATAACCCTGTTGTATAATCAAAATAAATTTATTTTAATAATTAACCAATTAAGCTCTAGCTCAAAGGTGAGAAACAGGGGTTTCTTCTTTAAATGTTTTATTAATACCTGATAATTATACTTTATTCCATTAATAAAGTCAAGGGCTTTATTAAAAATTATGGCGTACTCGAGAGGAGTCGAACCTCCAACCCCCTGATCCGTAGTCAAGTACTCTATCCAGTTGAGCTACGAGCACGTAAATAAAAAAAGGTAGTAACCTACCTATAATTTATGGCGGTGAAGGAGAGATTTGAACTCTCGGTACCGTTTAAGCGGTACACTCCCTTAGCAGGGGAGCGCATTCGGCCACTCTGCCACTTCACCATCTGGCGGAGAACCAGAGACTCGAACTCTGAAGCCTTACGGCGTCGGTTTTCAAGACCGATTCCTTACCAATTAGGATAGCTCTCCACGCCAGTAATATTACCATAATTTCTATTTCTTGTCAAGCAAACTTTTCTATAAATACCCTCTATTAAATACTCTATAGTAATTTTTTATTTTTTCTTTGACATATAATCTTCAATGGCAGCTTTTATTGCTTCCTCAGCAAGAACTGAACAATGCATTTTTACTGCTGGTAAGCCTCCTAAAGCTTCTACAACAACTTTATTTGTTATCTCTAGAGCTTCATCTACTGTTTTACCTAAGACCATTTCTGTTGACACTGATGAAGAGGCTATGGCAGATGCACAACCAAATGTTCTGAATTTAACATCTGTAATAATATTATCATCTATTTTCAAAAATATCTCCATTATGTCTCCACAAGAAGCATTTCCTATTTTTCCATATCCATCTGGATCTTTTATTACTCCCATATTTCTAGGATTACTAAAATGATCCATTACTTTTTCTGTATATTCCATTGTTTTCCCCCTAAATTTTATTTTTACTTTTATCCCACAAAGGAGACATTTCTCTTAATTTTTTTATTATATCAACCAAATTATCCAATGTATAATCGATTTCTTCCTTTGTATTATATTTTCCCATACTAAATCTTATTGTCCCATGAGCAAACTCAACTGGAATTCCCATAGCTAATAAAACATGTGAAGCTTGTAATTCATCAGACGAACAAGCTGACCCTGAACTTACAGCTATCCCTTTTAAACTTAAACGAAGTAATATTGATTCACCTTCAATATATTTAAAAGTCACACTTGATGTTCCAGCTAATCTTTCTACTGATTTTGAGTTTATTACCACTTCTGGTATTCTTTTTAATACTTCAGCTTCAAAATAATCTCTTAGTTTAGAGATTCTGCTTTCTTCTTCATCTTTATTATTATATATATCTTCCAAAGCGTTGGCCATACCAACAATAAGAGGAGTATTAGTTGTTCCTGGTCTTAATTTTCTTTCTTGTCCCCCTCCAGTAATAACTTTTCCAATTCTAACTCCATTTCTTATATATAATGCTCCAATTCCTTTAGGACCATAAAATTTATGTGCTGTAAAGGCTAATGTATCTATCCCTATTTCTTTAGGTTTTATTTCTTTTTTCCCCATGCTTTGAACTGCATCAACATGAAATAATATTTTATTTTTATTTGCTATTTTTGCTATTTTTTCTATAGGTTGTATAGCTCCACTTTCGTTATTTGCATGCATAACAGTTATTAAAATAGTATCTTCTCTTATAGCTTTTTCTAATTCTTCTATTTCTATAACTCCATTTTTATCCACATCTATTTCACTTACTTCAAAACCTTCTTTTTCTAAATCTCTACATGTATTTCTTACACCTGGGTGTTCTATTGAACTTACTATTATATGTTTTCCTCTATTTTTATATGCTCTAGCAATTCCTCTAATAGCTAAGTTGTCAGCTTCTGTTCCTGATCCTGTAAATATTATTTCTTCAGGCTTTACACTTAAAATATTTGCTATTTTTTCTCTTGCTTCTCGCACTGCTTTTCCTGTTTCTGTTCCAAATAAATGAAGACTAAATGCATTTCCATATTCTTCTTTAAAATAAGGAATCATACTTTCAAATACTTTTTCATCTAACTTTGTAGTTGCATTATTATCTAAATAAATTCTCATTTCATCAACTCCTAACCTTTAATACTTATTTTATACCATTCTTTACTATTTTTGTCAAGAATTATTCTTTATGTTTTCATTAAAATTTTTGCAAACTTTTTTTATTTCACATTCTAAGCATTTCGGTCTTCTTGCTATGCACTTATCCCTTCCTTGAAGGATTAACAAATGAGAGAATTCTATCCATTTGTTTTGTGGAACTATTTCCATCAAATCTTTTTCTATTTTTTCTGGAGTTTCTTCTTCAGTTATGCCTATTAATTTACTTAATCTTTTTACATGAGTATCAACTGTTACCCCATCAGCTAACCCCCAAATCTCACCTCTAACTACATTTGCTGTTTTTCTTCCTACACCACTTAACTTTAATAACTCTTCCATCTCTTTTGGAACTTGACCGTTATAATCTTTTAAAATTTGTTGACTAGTTTTTTTTATATTTTTTGATTTATTCCTATAAAAACCTGTACTTTTTATTTTTTCTTCTATAATTTTCAAATCTAAATTGGCAAATTCTTCTGGAGTATTTATCTCTTTAAACATATCATTTGTAACAATATTAACTCTTTTATCTGTACATTGAGCTGATAAGATAACTGCTACCAATAGTTCAAATGGAGTCTTATAATTTAATGCACATTTAGGATTTCCAAATTTTTTTTCTAAAACAGATAAAATAATTTTAACTTTCTTTTTTTTATCACTAATCATAGCCCCTCCTAATTATAGAAAAAGGACGGAATAACCCGTCCATATAAATCAATTTAAACATTTTATAAAAAGCATATGTTCCACACCTTTATATTTTTCAACACAATCAAATGTAAAACCAACTCTATGAAATGCTTTTTTTGAAAGTAAATTTTCTTCTAATATATATGCTAAAATAATAGAGATATCTAATCTTTTATTTTTTATTTTTTCCAAACTAAGATCAATTATTTTTTCTCCATATTTTTTTCCACGAATACTTTCAATAATGTATATATTTATAATGGCACATTCTCCGTCAATTTCAAATTTAATATACCCTAAAAAAGAATCATTCTCATCTAAAACTGTATATAATTCATAGTAATCAGATTTTATAAGGAATTTATACCAATTTTTATGGGCTTCCCATTGTTGTTTTTCATTTCCATTAAAATATTTTTTAACGTATTTGTAGTGAATATTTAAATATATATCCCTGATATCCTTTTCTATTGTTTCTCTTAAAATAATCAAATATACCACCTTTTATTTTAAAATTATCTTTTGAAATCTTTTCTTTCCCATTTTCACCAATATTTCTCCATCATTAAAAATATTTTCTTCCAATAAAAAATGAACATCTTTTATTTTTTCACCGTCAACAGACATTCCATTTTGTTGAATCAATCTTCTTCCTTCACTTTTAGTTTTTATAACTCCATATTCTGCTAGTATATCTAATAAAGAAGAACCTATCTTTTCCTTTGGAATTTCTATTTTAGGTACATCATCCATGTTTTTACCTTGACCGAATAAAGCTTCTGCAGCAGATTTTGCTTTTTCAGCTTCTTCCTCTCCATGAATCATTTTTGTTATTTCATATGCTAAAATTACTTTTGCTTTATTTATTTCTGCATCCTTTAATGAAGATAATCTTTTTACTTCATCCATAGGAATAAAAGTTAATAGAGATAGACATTTTTCAACATCATTGTCATCTATATTTCTCCAATATTGATAAAATTCATAAGGTGTTGTTTTTTCAGGATCAAGCCATAGTGCTCCTTTTGCTGTTTTTCCCATTTTTTTTCCTTCACTATTAGTTAATAATGTACAAGTCATTCCATAAACTGTTTCTTGACTTTTTTTTCTAACTAAATTTATTCCAGCTATTATGTTAGACCATTGATCGTCTCCACCAAGCTCCATTTTACAATTATATTTTTTATTTAAAACATAAAAGTCATATCCTTGCATTAACATATAATTAAATTCTAAAAATGATAATCCTGTTTCCATTCTAGATTTAAAACATTCAGCTCCTAACATTTTATTTACAGAAAAACATGATCCGATATCCCTTATAAAATCAATGTAATTCAAATCTAACAACCAATCTGCGTTATTTGCTAAGATTGCTTTTCCATCAGAAAAATCAATAAACTTTTCCATCTGTTTTTTTATACAAGAAACATTATGAGTTATAGTCTCTTTAGTCATAATTGTTCTCATATCAGTTCTCCCACTAGGATCTCCAATCATAGCAGTTCCCCCACCTATTAAAGCAATTGGTCTATGCCCAAATTTTTGCATATGTGCCATAAACATCATTGCTATAAAATGTCCAACATGTAAACTATCTGCAGTAGGATCAAATCCTATATAAAATGTTACCTTTTTATTTGATAATAATTTTTTTATATTCTCTTCATCTGTAAATTGCTTTAAATATCCACGTTCCTTTAAAACATTATATACATTATTCATTTATGTTTCCCCCCTATTCTTTACTATGCCTTATATTCTAACATAAACTTCTTTTTTTTTAAAGAAAAAAAAGAGATGCCTAAACATCTCCTTATTATTTTGGGTCTATAATATTTGGTGTTGGTATTTGTAAAAATACTAATGCCTTTATTTTTTGCAAAAAAAAATTGAGACAAATAAAAAAATCCGTTACAATTAAGTTGCGACACCAAAAGAAAGGA
>NZ_WJWY01000032.1 GCF_010367435.1 Fusobacterium sp. IOR10 | reverse complement strand
GAGGGTACACCTAGTAACATACCGAACCTAGAAGTTAAGCTCATAAACGCTGAAAGTACTTGGGGGGCAGCCCTCTGGGAGGATAAGTACTTGCCAATCTTTTTTTTATTTTTTGGAAAAATATTTATTATATTAAAAAGAGAGCATGAATAAATTCATGCTCTCTTTTCGGTTATTATAATAAGAAATAAAAATAATGTGGAAATCAAATAAACTTGTATGATTAAAAAAATAAAATATAAAAAAATAATAGTTTTTTTTAATTTATTTGATAAAAAATCAAAAAAATTGTTTTAAAATTTTAAATTTTGTGCTAGTATTAATCTATGAAAAGATATAACAAGTCTAAAAAAAAAGGATTTACAATAATTGAATACACGGTTTATATATTTATTATTACAACAATAATTTCTTTTAGTATTTTTAAAGTTAATAATTTAAATAAAAGATTAAAAATAAAAGAAGCAATTGTTAAAATAGTCAATATCGTAGATAGATATTCTTCAAAGTCATTTAGAAATGAAGAGTATAAATTGTTATTTGACACAGATACAAAAGAAATAAAGATATATAATTTAATAAATAAAAATCCTATTGAAATCATAAAATTACCTAAGATATTAAATTATAGAATACCATATGATGGGAAATATCAAAACAAATTTGTATTTAGTTCAACCATAGATTCTAATTTAGATAAAAGTTTTACTATATATATATTTAGTGAAAAAAGATCTATATATAGAATTTCCTTTTATACATTTAGAACAAGTCAAATTATAAAAATAAATATTTATAAATCCTTATATCCAAAGATTATGAGTGAGGAAATGATTATAAAAAATTATAAAAATGAAAAGTTTATGAAAGAGGGATGGCTGAAAATAAATGATTATTAATGAAGAAAGAAAACAACTGTATATTTTAGATTATCGTAATATAAAAATTATGTCTAAATCTTATATTGATTCTTTTATAAATTATTTTTTTCAACAAGCTATTAATAATAACTCAAGTGATATACATATTGAGCCTGGGGAAAATTTTTTTAGAATAAGATACAGACAATTAGGTGAATTAATGGAATTTGGAAAATATGATTTAGAGAAATATAAGTCACTACTTTCTAGAATAAAAATTATATGTGGGTTGGACATTGCTGAAAAAAGAATTCCCCAAGAAGGACGTTTTAATGGAGTATATGGTGATAATGCCTATGATTTTAGAATATCAATAATTCCAGTTTATTTTGGAGAAAAAATATCAGTAAGGATATTAAAAAGAAAAAAAATAATAAAATCGTTGATAGATTTAGGATTTAATGAAGAAATTTATAAAAATTTTTTAAAATGTTTAAATAAAAAATCTGGCTTAATTCTAATATCAGGACCTATGGGTAGCGGGAAAACAACTTCATTGTATTCTATTTTAAACGAAATAAATACAGAGGACAGAAATATAGTAACAGTGGAAGACCCAGTTGAGTATGTAATAGAAGGTATAAATCAAATTCAATGTAATGAAGATCTTGGGTTAAGTTTTTCTAAATTATTAAAAATTATTTTAAGACAAGATGCAGATGTGATAGCAATAGGGGAAATAAGGGATAATGCAACTGCATCAGTTGCATTAACAGCTTCATTGACAGGACATTTAATATTATCAACTATTCATAGCAAAAACAGTGTTAGCTCTTTAAAAAGATTACAAGATTTAGGGATAAATATTGATTTATTATATGAAGGTATAACAGGAGTTTTTAGTCAAAAGCTAATAAGAAAACTTTGTCCTCATTGTAAGGTAATAGATAGAGATTATTTAGATAAAATAAAAAATTTAAATTTATCAGAAATTAATTTCAGAGGAAAGAAAATATATAAAAGAAAAGGATGTAGTTTTTGCAATCAAACAGGATATATAGATAGAATTCCAATATCTGAGTTTTTATTGAAGAAAAAACAGAATTTTTGCGAGGATTTAACAGATAAAAATATCTCAAATTTTTTTGAAGCAACATCGGACTCTATTTTTTTAGACGGATTAAAATTAGTTTTTCAAGGGGAAACGTCTTTAGATGAATTATTGAGAGTGATTTGAATGAATAGATATATATCATTAATATTAAATAAGCAAGGAAAGAAAAGGATAGTTTTCAATAACGAACTATCTAAAAATGACTTAAAAAAAGAGTTGAAAAGTAGAGATCAGTTTTTAATAAAAAGTATTCTTTTAAAAAAAAATATTATTAATGAAAAGGAAATATTATTTTTTTTTACAAAGTTAAGAATATTTGTAGAAAGTGGCTATCAATTCTATGATGCTATTGACTCGTTTTCAAAAGATAAACGAATAAAAAGTTATATTAAAAGAATGAAAAGTTCGTTGAAAAATGGAGAAAAAATAGAATTTATTTTTAAAAATAGTGGCTTAAATTTGAAGAAAATAGATTTAATTATATTAAAATCAGGAGAAGAATCTGGAAATTTAATGGAGTCATTACTCATAATAGAAAATAGATTAAAAAACAGAATTAATTTTAAGAATAAATTAAAAAAAATAATGATTTATCCCAAAATATTAATGGGATTTATATTTGTAATTTTTATTTTTTTTGGGAAATTAATTTTACCTAATTTTGTAGATATGCTAAAAGAAATGAAAATAGAGGTTTCTAAAACAACAATGTTAATAATTTGGTTTTCTGATAATTTTTATATTCTAGGATTATTATTTTTAGTAACAAAAAAAATATTTAAAAATTTGAAAAAGAATAGTTTTTTTAGAAATTTAGGATTCAAAATTAAATTTCTAAATGATTTAATAATAACTTTTTATAAAGATAATTTTTTAGAGGCGTTATTGATACTGTTAAATTCTAATATAGATTTAGTATACTCAATTAAAATATTAAAAAATGAAGAACCTAATAAAAATTTTAAAGAAAAATTAAAAAACTTATTATTTGATTTTGAATCAGGGAAAAGTATAGAAGAGTCTTTTGATAATACTAACTTATTTAACAAAAGCGAATTGGGATTTATTAAATTAGGAGAACAGTCTGGAGATTTTATAAAGGTTTTAGAAATAATCCATAAAAATAATAAAAAAAATATAGAAAACAAAATAGAAATAATTATAAAATTACTAGAACCTTTTACAATCATCATAATAGGACTAGTAATTTTATTTATTTTTAAAGGAATATATTTTCCTTTATTAAAAGTAATAGATAACATATGAGAGAGGTGATTTAATGAAAAACAAAGGATTTACATTAGTAGAAACATTAGTTGTAATTGCAATAATAGGGATAATGTCAAGTTTTATTATCCCGAAAGTATCAATCTATTTAGCTAAATCAAAAGATGTTAAAGTTATGTCAAATTTATCAGTATTAAGGATGGCTTCTCAAATGTATTATTTGGATGAAGGAACCCCAATTGGAGTTTATGGAGATGAAATAAAAAAATATGTAACATGGGAAGATTTTGAAAAATTAGAAAAATATTTTAATGGGAAAATAGATTCTTTAGAAAAGGATGAAGAAAGTGAAATAAAGCAAGAAATAGGTGGAAGTAGAAAAGAAAAAAATGGAGAAATAAAATTAGGAGGACAAGTAAAGTATACATTTAAAAATGACTCTCTAACTCCAGATGGGATTAATATTTGGATAGAAAAAGGTGATGCCATGGGAGATTATAGTATTAATAATTATAAATGGGGAGAACTATAATATGGCAATGATTATAAATATTTTATTTATAATAGACTTAATCTTCATATGCTATATAGACTCTAAAAATTATATTATACCAAACACTTTAAATTTAGGAATAATATTTTTAAAAATGCTAAAGATAATATTTTTCAATTTTAGTTTTGAAGCTTCTTTTATAGGGATGGGAGTATATCCAATAATTTTATTATTTATTTATGGATATATAAGTGAAATTTATAAAGTAGAATTGATTGGATTTGGAGATGTTAAACTAATGATGTCAATAGGTTTCTATAATAGTTACACCTCTATTTTCGAAGTAATGACATATTATAATATTATTTCTATAATAGGAATTTTTATTTATTTAATAGTAGTCAAAGTAAGAAGAAAAAGAAATTCAGTAGAAACCCAACTTGCATTTGCCCCTATAATAATTTCATCATATTTTATCTTAAAGATTTTAGAGGAAATTATATGAAAATAAAGGGGAACATATTAGAGGTTACAATATCTTTAACTTTATTTTTTATAATAGTATTAGATTTTATAATAGTATTTAATTTTAATTTTAATATTTTAAAGATGGTAAGGAATAGCTATGAGGAAAAAATTATTGAAAATAATTTAATAAATGTTTTAAAAAGAGATATCTATTTTAATAAAGGAATAAATGATTATAGATTGAAAAAAATAGGAAATAAATATTTTATAGAAACTAGTGATAATAGCTATTATTTAGGGGTTTATAAATATATAGAATTAAAAGAAGTAAAATTAAAAGAAAAAACTATACTATTAGATAATATTGAAATTGGAAAATTTAAATATTTAAGTTATTTATTAAATGATAAGAAGATGAAAATTATATTGGAGAATATTAAATGAAAAAGAAAGGTTTTTTTTTAATAGAAGCATTAATTTCTTTGAATATTTTTTTTGCTTTTTCATATTGCTTTTTAAAAGTTGTACTAATATCATTTAAAATAAATCAAAAAGTAATATCTTTAAGTGCAAATAGTAGGGAATATTATAGAGTGTTAGAAATTTTCAGAGAAAATATAGAAATTTCAAAAATAATTAAAGTTGAAAACAAAAAAGAGTTAACGGTGGAAAATAATAAAGTTATAAGCACATATAAATTTACACAAGATTTGAAATTAATAAAAAAAGAACAGTTTAAAAAAGAAGATGTTTATATTGAAAATATCTGGGGAGAATTTTATGTTGAAAAAAACTTATTAATAGTGAAGACAAAGTTTAAAGACGAAAGGGTTGATTATGTATTTTTTAAAAGATAAAAGATCTGGAAATATAACAATAACTATATTTTTGATGATTTTATTAAGTTGGATTTCTACAATAACTTGTTTTATACTAAAAAAAGAATACGAAAAATGCTTTATTCTACAAAATAAAAAAGAAATAAATAATAAAGCAATATTATGTGAATATTATAAACAGTATTTGGAGAAACACATGGGAGCAGAATATATAATAAAAAAAGATGGAGAAATTATTTGGAATTTAAATATAAAACAATCAGAACCTGAAACAGATAATGGGTTTATAATAAAAAAAATTTCAAAAAATAATAAGGTAATATATGATATTGATGAGAAAAACAACAACAATTATAAGTCAATAATAAAAAATTTTTCAGAGTATAATCAAACAAATAAAATAACAGTGATTTTCATTAAAAAATATTATAAAGGATCTATTGGAAAAGAAACTAGTGATAATTTAGAAATAGAAACTCATATTAATTCTAGCTATGTATATGACAGAGATTTAGATATAACTAAAAACTTAGATTTAGAAATAGGAGCAGTTTATGTTAAAAAAGGATTTGAAGGAAGTAGTTTATATAGGGTTTTCTAAAAATAATCTAAAAATATATAATCATAAAAAAGAATTAATTTTCAAATTTTATTCACAAAATTTAATTTCAAAAAAATCTTACAATAAAATCAAAAATAAAATTAAAAATAAAAAAATAATTATTTCCCTTGAAGAGGATATTTATATAAAGAAAGAAGTTTATGAAGAAGAGATATTTAAAATAGAAAATTATATTCAAGAAATTTGTATAGAAGAACTAAAAAAAGAAAGAGATCAATGTTTTATAAAATATTATAAGATACAAAATAAATATATTATATATTTTTTTGATAGGGAATTTATTGAGAAAATAATAGAATATTCCCTGGATAATAAAATAATAGTTAACTCTATTTGTATAAACCTAAATTCAAAATGTTTAATTAATGATTATGATTTAATTTTGAAACAGATAAATGGAATTAATTATAAGTTAATAGGAATATTAATTATTCTTGGGATTATTTTTTTAGGAACTGAAATATATTTTAGAAAACTAAAAGATACACTAGAACTGGTGGAAATTAAAAAACAAAAAATTCAAGAAGAGAATTATAAAACAAAATCTAAGATAAATAAGATTGTTAATAATAAAGTAAATACAAATTCAAAAGAAATAAAAATAGATAAAAAAAATAAAATAAAAAAGAATTTTTTTATTTTATTAAGCTTTTTGAATGAAAATATTTTCATTCAAAAATATAAACTAAACAATAGAATGATTAATGTTGAAGGTTTTGTTAAAGAGGAATTTTTTTTATCTGAATTTATAAAAATAGTTGATAGTGATAGCAGGGTTAAATGTATAAAATATGATTATATATATTTGAAAAATGGAAAATATATATTCTCTTTAGAAATTGAGGTAAATTAATGAAAATTAATAATGGAAAAATTGTAATAATTTTTTTTATAATTAGTTATGTTTTTGTTATAAAGCCAGTAACTAATATTGTTGAAGTAAAAAGAGAAATAAAAGTAAAACTAAAAGAAATTAATGATTTAACAAAAGAAAATAAAAATTTAAAAGAAAAATTAAAAGAATGTTTAGATAACAAAAATCATTTAAATGATAAAAATATCAATTATAAAACTAAAACATTTAAAAATTTAGGAGAGTACAATAGTTATATAAATTCTTATATGAGAAAAAATAAAATACAAATACTATATACAGGAAGAAGTATATTAAAAAAAAATAGTGTGCTAGTTTCTTATAATTTAAAAGGAAAACTATATAATTTTGTAAGCTTTTTAAATGAAATTGAAAAGGATAAAAAAGTTTTTTTAAGTGGAGAGAATTTTTATATTGAAGAAAAAGGTGATGAAATAATAGCAACTATAAATTTAGAAGGAAATATTTTAAGGGATTAAAAGGAGAAAAATGAAGTTGATAAGCAAAGTATTATTTATATTAATAACACAATTATTATTAGCAAGTCCCAATTTAATAGAAAAGACGAAAGAAATAAGTTATTTAAAAGAAGAAAACAATATAAAAGTAAAAGATTTTTGTATGAAATTAACCTCTAAATCAAATATAGTAATTATACCAGACGCTAATATAGAAAATGAAAAAATTAGCATAGAAAAAAGTGCTAAAGATAGAAGTATTTATGATATATTAAAAATATGTTGTTATAAATATCATTATATTATAGAAGAGAAAAATAAATATATATACATAACAAAAGAATCACTAAAGAATAGTAGTGAAGGGATGGTTATAGGAAGTGTATATGATAAAAAATATAATACTAATTTATCCGGTGTTGAAATCAATATAGTTGGAGAAAAATACAAAAAATATATTTCTGATGAGAATGGTAAATTTATATTAGATAATATTCCATATGGAATATATTTTATTTCTTTAAAAAAAATGGTTATATAACTGAAGGAGAACTTTTAGAGGTTAATAAAAATAATAATACAATTAGGATTTCTATGGAACAAACAAATATAAAAAATAGAGATTTTAAGAAACAAAATGATGATTTTATAATCAGAAAAGTCAAGATTAATAATTTAAAAGAAATAGATATTAATGAATTATTGCAGGAAAAAAAGAATATGGTAAATATTAGTAAAAATTTAAAAGAAAATATAGTTTATATAAGTGGAAAGGAAGAAAAAGTAAATAAGATAAAAAAATATTTAAATAGTATAGATAATAACAATAGGCAAGTTAGAATAACTGCAAAAATAATTGATGTTACAGAAAATTTATTTGAAAAACTAGGCTTTTCATGGATATATGATGAGAATATAAACTTTGAAAATAATAAATTAGGTTTTAAAATTTTAGATAATAATGGAATGGTAGGTATAGATAAATCTTATTCAACCTTTGCTAGTTTACTAAAGACCTTTAAAAATGATAAGGAGTTTTTAAAATTTAGTTTAGATTTATTACAGACAACGCAAGATTTAAAAATAACTTCTGTTCCAAGCATAGTAACTGTTAATGGGGAAATTGGTGAGATAAAAATAACTGAGGAAAAAATAGTAGGGCAAGAAAAAGAAGAAACAGAAAACAATAAAATAACCTATTATCCTATCTTTAAAGAAGCTGGAATAGTTTTGAGAGTCATTCCAGAAATTATGAGTGAAGAATTAATTAATTTAAAATTAGAGATTGAATCTAGTGATTTTAAATCAAGTAATTTAGATAGTGTAAATTTAAATGAAGGGTCTAAAATTTCAAGGATACTAAAAACCACTCTAAAAGTAAAAGAAGGAAATGAGATATTAATAGGAGGATTAAAAAAAGAAGTGCTTAAAAAAAGTATAAACAAAGTTCCGATTATTTCTTCAATACCACTAGTAGGAAATTTATTCAAATATAAATCAAAGGAAAGGGAAAAAGTAGATTTATATATAAAACTGAAGGTAGATATAATTAAAAATCAGAATAAGTATTGATATTATTTGAAATTCTTAGTAGAATATTAGATATAAATTTGAATTGGAGGAGTTTATGAATAAAAACAGATTCAAAGCAATACTTTCTAATTTTAATAAATTAAAAATTGCTGTTGTTGGGGATATAATGTTAGATGATTACCTAATTGGAAGTGTTGAAAGGATTTCACCTGAAGCACCAGTTCCTGTAGTTTTAATAAAAAAAGAAAAATTTGTATTAGGAGGGGCTGGAAACGTAATAAATAATTTATCAACACTAGGAGTGAAAACTTATTGTTATGGTATTATTGGAGATGATATAGATGGAGATAAGTTATTAAATTCAATGGAGGCAAAGGGAGTTGATATTTCTGGGATAATAAAGAGTACAGAAAGACCAACTATTGTTAAGAGGAGAATTTTAGGTGGAAATCAACAATTATTAAGAATTGATTGGGAAGATACTAGTAATATAGATAGGTCATTGGAAGATATAATTATTAAAGAAATAAAAGAAAATATTAATAAGATAGATGCTATAATTTTGTCAGATTATAATAAAGGTGTATTAACTCCAAGATTATCTAAAGAGATAATAAAATTGGCAAAAAAAAATAATAAAATAGTAACTGTTGATCCTAAACCTTCAAATATAAAAAATTATATAGGAGCATCTTCTATGACTCCTAACAAAAAGGAAGCTTTTTTATGTTTAAAAGATTCAAATACAAAAGATATAGATGAAGTTGGAATGAAAATTAGAGATATTTTAAAATTAGACAACTTACTAATTACAAGAAGTGAAGAGGGTGTTAGTTTATATGATGAAAATGGAATAACTAGTATACCTACTTTTGCAAAGGAAGTGTTTGATGTAACAGGTGCTGGGGATACAGTTATCTCTCTATATACTTTATCAAGATCAGCTGGTGCTACTTGGGAGGAAGCTGCTAAGATAGCAAATACAGCAGCAGGAATAGTAGTTGGGAAAATAGGAACATCAACTGCTACTAAAGAAGAGATAATAGATTTTTATAATGAAATATATGGAGAAGTAGATTAATTATGATTAGAATAGGAAATGGATATGATGTACATAAATTAGTAATTGGAAGAAAATTAATTTTAGGGGGAATTGAAATTCCTTATGAGAAAGGACTTTTAGGACACTCAGATGCAGATGTGTTAATTCATGCTATTATTGATGCTATATTAGGAGCCTTAGCTTTAGGAGATATAGGACAGCACTTTCCAGATGATGATAATAAATATTTAAATATAGATAGTTTAGTTTTATTAAAAAAAACAAAAGAATTAATGAATGAAAAAAATTATAAAATAGGGAATTTAGATTCTATTATTATAGCTCAAAGACCGAAATTGAAGAATTATTTAAATATTATGAGAAAAAATATATCTGAAGTTTTAGATGTAGATATATCTAAGATAAGTATAAAAGCAACAACAGAAGAAAACCTTGGATTTACAGGAAGAGAAGAAGGAATAAAGAGTTATTGTGTTGTCATATTAAAAAAAGATAAGTTATAATTGGAAAACAGATTTTTGAATTTCCTATGAAGTGACCTCAAATATTAGATAAGCCCTAATATTTGAGGCTTTTTTAAAGAATTAATAAATTTCAAGAAAGTTTTTATATCATAATAAAAAAATAATCTAAATTTAATAGAAGGAATATATTAATAATAGTGTTTATGGATAAATTTTAAGCTTTCTAAAAATATTTTAAAGAAATTTTTTCAATTCTTTGAGCATTTATTTTTAGAAATAGTAATTATTTTAGAGTATTTATTATGCTAAATAATAAAGAAAATGATGTTTTAGACTATGTTATAGGAGAAAAACATATAAGATTTTTTTTAAAAGGTGTATAAAATATAAATTTAAGCATAAAAATAAGTGGTTTATATGCTTTTAAAGATAAAAAAAAGATCTATTTAAAAATATAATGTATCGTAATGAAATTTAAAACATAGTATTAAGACTGATGAGTTAAAAAAAACCAAATTTATATTATTTTTTTTAAAAGCGAGAAGATATATATAAAATATATTTTTAAAATAAGTGAAATTGCAATATAATTAGTTATATTTAAAAAAAAGGATATTTTAAAAAAAATTGTACAAATCTAAAAGCAAAAATTTATCTTGAAAATGATGAAAAAGTTATCAAATTCATTAATATATTAAGGAGGAAATTTTATGGAATTTGTTACATATGAGCAAGAGGGTTTTATAGGGGTAGTTACAATTAATCGTCCTAAAGCTTTAAATGCTTTAAATACTGAAGTTTTAGAATTACTAAATAAAGTTGTGGATGCTGTGGATTTGGAAAAAACAAGAGCTCTTATTTTAACAGGAGCAGGAGCTAAATCTTTTGTTGCAGGAGCAGACATTTCTGAAATGAGTTTATTGAGCAAAGCAGAAGGAGAAAATTTTGGAAAAATAGGAAACGATGTTTTTAGAAAAATAGAAACATTTCCGATTCCAGTAATAGCAGCTGTTAATGGATTCGCTCTTGGTGGAGGTTGTGAATTATCATTAAGCTGTGATATAAGAATTTGTTCTGAAAATGCCTTATTTGGTCAACCTGAAGTAGGTTTAGGAATAACTCCAGGATTTGGTGGAACTCAAAGGTTAGCTAGAGTTGTTGGTATAGGAAAGGCAAAAGAGATGATATATACAGCTTCTAATATAAAAGCTGAAGAAGCTTATAGAATAGGGTTAGTTAATAAAGTTTGTTCTGCTGATGAATTGTTAGATGAAGCAAAAAAAATAGCAAAAAAAATAGTCAGAAATGCTCCAATAGCTGTTAGAGCTTCTAAAAAAGCTATAAATGATGGAATTTCATTGGACATGGATAATGCTATCGTTATAGAAGAAAAACTATTTGGAAGTTGTTTTGAAACTGAAGATCAAAAAAATGGAATGAAGGCCTTTTTAGAAAAAAGAAAAGTGGAAGGTTTTACAAACAAATAAACAAATAAATTATTAATTAAAATATATGAGGAGGATTTAAAATGAAGATAGGTGTTATTGGAGCAGGAACAATGGGTTCAGGTATTGCACAAACATTTGCACAAGCTAATGGATGCGAAGTAATGTTATGTGATATTAATGAAGAGTTTGCAGCAAAAGGAAAAGCTAAAATAGCTAAAGGGTTAGAAAGAAAAGTTTCTAAAGGTAAAATGGAAGCATCTGTGGTAAATGAAATACTAGAAAGAATATCTACAGGAACAAAAGAAATCTGTAAAGATTGCGATTTAGTTATTGAAGCTGCTATTGAAAATATGGAAATAAAAAGACAAACTTTTAGAGAATTAGATGAAATTTGTAAGGATGAAACAATTTTCGCAACTAACACTTCATCATTATCAATAACTGAAATTGGATCAGGATTAAAAAGACCAGTAATAGGAATGCATTTCTTTAATCCAGTACCAGTAATGAAATTAGTAGAAGTAATAGCAGGACTAAATACTCCTAAAGAAATTGTTGAAAAAATAAAGGAAATTTCAGAAGCAATTGGAAAAGTTCCAGTTCAAGTTGATGAAGCTCCAGGATTTGTAGTTAATAGAATATTAATTCCAATGATAAACGAAGCTATAGGTATTTATGCTGAAGGTGTTGCAAGTGTTGAAGGTATAGATTCTGCAATGAAATTAGGTTGTAACCATCCAATCGGACCATTAGCTTTAGGGGATTTAATAGGATTAGATGTTTGTTTAGCTATAATGGAAGTTTTATACAATGAAATGGGAGACACAAAATATAGACCTCATCCATTATTAAGAAAAATGGTTCGTGGACATAAATTAGGAATGAAAACAGGAGAAGGTTTCTATAACTACTCAAAATAAATTAAAAATATAATAGAAAACCAAAAAAATATTAAAAATTTGTTTCTTAAACTCAACATTTTTTGAACGCAAAAAGTTCATATAGATTAAAATTAAATCAAAAGAGTTTAAATATATATAAAATATATTTTTAAAAAAACATAATTTACAATATAATTAGAAGATGGTTTTTTTTATTACTGAAGTTAATATATTAAATTTTATTGAAAAAAGTTTAATATTTAAATATTGAAATCAAAATAGAAATTAAATTTAGGAGGAAAAATGTCAAAAGTATACTTAGTAGAAGCGAAAAGAACAGCAGTTGGAAGTTTTCTAGGAAGTCTTAAAGATGTAGCACCAGGGGATTTAGGGGCTCATATAGTAAAAGCAATAATAGATGAAACTAAAATAGATCCTGCAAAACTTGATGAAGTTGTTATGGGAAATGTTTTACATGCAGGACATAAACAAGGAATAGGAAGACAATCATCAATAAAAGCTGGAGTTCCTCAAGAAGTTCCAGGATATTCAATTAATATGATTTGTGGTTCTGGATTAAAATCAGTTTATTTAGCTTATTGCGAAATTAAATGTGGACAATCTAATTTAATTTTAGCTGGTGGAGTAGAATCAATGTCTCAAGCTGGATTTGTTCTACCTGCAAAAGCAAGAACTGGTGTTAAAATGGGAGATTTAAAATTAATTGATCACATGATTTCAGATGCATTAACAGATGCATTCCACGGATATCACATGGGAATAACAGCTGAAAACATAGTAGAAAAATATAATATTTCTAGAGAAGAACAAGATGCATTTGCATATGAATCTCAAAGAAGAGCTATAGCAGCAGTTGATTCTGGAAGATTTGACGATGAAATAGTTCCAATAGAAGTTAAAGTAGGAAAAAAAGAAACAAAAATGTTTGCAAGAGATGAACATCCAAATAGAAAATCTACACCAGAAAGACTAGCTAAATTAAGACCAGCATTTAAGAAAGATGGAAGTGTAACAGCAGGGAATGCTTCTGGAATAAATGATGGGGCATCAGCAGTATTATTAGCTTCTGAAGAAGCTTTAAAAGAAAATAACTTAACTGCAAAAGCAGAAGTATTTGCAGTTGGACAAGGTGGAGTAGATCCTGCAATTATGGGAATGGGACCAGTTGCAGCAATAAGAGACGTAATTAAAAAATCTGGTTTAAAACTTAAAGACATAGAATTATTTGAATTAAATGAAGCCTTTGCATCTCAATCTTTAGGAGTTTTAAGAGAAGTTTGTAAAGAACATGATGTAACTAAAGAATGGATGCTTGAAAGAACTAATGTAAATGGTGGAGCAATAGCAATAGGTCATCCAGTTGGATGTTCAGGAAATAGAATTCTAGTAACTCTATTATATGAAATGGAAAAAAGAGATCTTACTTATGGATTAGCAACTTTATGTATAGGTGGAGGAATGTCAGTAGCAGTAATTTTAAAAAGAGCTAAATAGAACTCTTTATAAAAATAAATAAATTTAAAACTTATCGGTGATGTATCATCGATAAGTTTTGATTATAAAAAAATGTTGCACAAATAGATTGAAATGTAGTAAAATAGTTAATGAGGATTTTTAGTCAAAAAAATATAGGAGGATTAGAGAGAATGGAATTCAATATACCTAAAACACATGAACTTTTCAGACAAATGATAAGAGAATTTGCTGAAAAAGAAGTAAAACCTTTGGCTGCTGAAGTAGACGAAGAGGAAAGATTCCCAACTGAAACTGTTAAAAAAATGGCAGAAATAGGAATAATGGGAATACCAGTTCCAAAAGAATATGGAGGAGCAGGTGGAGATAACCTAATGTACGCAATGGCTGTTGAAGAATTATCAAGAGTTTGCGGAACAACAGGAGTTATAGTATCAGCTCATACATCTTTAGGATTATGGCCAATATTACATTTTGGTACAGAAGAACAAAAACAAAAATACGTTCCTAAAATGGCAAAAGGGGAATGGATTGGAGCTTTTGGATTAACTGAACCTAATGCAGGTACAGATGCTGCAGGGCAACAAACTACAGCTCACTTAGATCCCGAAACAAATGAATGGATAATTAACGGATCAAAAATATTCATAACAAATGCAGGATATGCAGACGTTTATGTTATTTTTGCTATGACAGATAGATCTAAAGGACTTAAAGGAATTTCTTCTTTCATTATTGAAAAGGGAACTCCAGGATTCTCAATTGGTAAAAAAGAGAAAAAATTAGGAATAAGAGGATCTGCAACTTGTGAATTAATATTTGAAGATGTTAGATTACCACATGAAAACTTATTAGGAAAAGAAGGAAAAGGATTTAAAATTGCTATGATGACTCTTGATGGAGGAAGAATAGGGATAGCTTCTCAAGCTTTAGGATTAGCTCAAGGAGCTTTAGATGAAGTTGTAGCTTATACTAAAGAAAGAAAACAATTTGGAAGAGCTATAGCTAAATTCCAAAATACTCAATTCCAAATCGCTGATATGGAAGTAAAAGTAGAAGCTTCAAGATTATTTGTTTATAAAGCAGCTTGGAAAGAAAGTGCAGGATTACCATATAGTGTAGACGCAGCAAGAGCTAAATTATTTGCAGCTGAAACAGCTATGGAAGTAACTACAAAAGCTGTACAATTCCATGGTGGATACGGATATACAAGAGAATATCCAGTTGAAAGAATGATGAGAGATGCTAAAATAACTGAAATCTATGAAGGAACTTCTGAAGTTCAAAGAATGGTAATAGCAGGAAATTTATTTAGATAAGAATAAAAGGTAATGAACATATTGAAAAATATTGGAGGATAGAAAATGAATATAGTAGTTTGTATAAAACAAGTTCCAGATACAACAGAAATAAAACTAGATCCAGTAAAAGGAACATTAATTAGAGACGGAGTTCCTAGTATAATGAACCCTGATGATAAAGGTGGACTAGAAGAAGCATTAAAATTAAAAGAAGCATATGGAGCTCATATAACAGTAATCACAATGGGACCTCCCCAAGCAGATGCAGTTTTAAGAGAAGCTTATGCTATGGGTGTTGATAGAGCAATACTATTAACAGATAGAAAATTTGCAGGGGCAGATACTTTAGCAACATCAAATGCTCTAGCAGCAGCTTTAAGAGAAATAGACTATGATTTAATTATAGCTGGAAGACAAGCTATTGATGGGGATACTGCTCAAGTAGGACCACAAATCGCAGAACATTTAGGAATACCTCAAATCTCTTATTTAAAAGAATTAGAGTATAACGATGCAACAAAAACAATTAAAGTTAAAAGAGTAGTAGAAGATGGATATTACTTATTAGAAGCTGAATTACCAGCACTAGTAACAGTATTGTCAGAAGCTAATCAACCTAGATATATGAGAGTTGGAAATATAGTTGATGCATTTGATAAAGAGGTTGAAGTTTGGACAACTGAAAATGTAAAAATAGATGCAGAAAAACTAGGATTAAAAGGTTCTCCAACACAAGTTAAAAAATCATTTACAAAAGGTGCAAAACAAGCAGGAAAAGTATTTAATGACTTAGATACAAAACAAGCTGTAAGTTTAATTGTAGAAAAACTAAAAGAAAAATTCGTTATATAGTTTAAAAACGAAATATAGTTAGAGACGAAGAAAAATTCTTGAGAAAAGGAGATAGGATAATGAATTTAAGCGATTATAAAGGAATACTTGTATTTGCTGAACAAAGAGACGGGCAATTACAAAAAGTAGGGATAGAATTAATAGGAAAAGCAAAAGAATTAGCTGAAAAATTAAATGTACCTGTTACTGCAGCATTAATGGGATCAGGAATAGAAGGATTAGCAAAAGAATTAGTAGCTTATGGTGCTGATAAAGTTCTAGTTGTAGATAAACCAGAATTAAAAATATACAGTACAGAAGCTTATGCTCAAGCTTTTAAAGCTATAATAGATGCAAAAAAACCAGAAATAGTTTTATTTGGAGCTACAACTTTAGGAAGAGATTTAGCACCTAGAGTGTCATCTAGAATGGCGTGTGGACTTACTGCAGACTGTACAAAATTAGAAATATCTGATGATGAATTTAAAAGATTAGAAATGACAAGACCAGCTTTTGGTGGAAATTTAATGGCAACAATTATTTCTCCAAACCATAGACCTCAAATGTCAACAGTAAGACCAGGGGTTATGCAAAAATTAGATAGAGATGAATCTAAAAAAGGAGATATTGAAAAATTCGAATTTAATTTAGATAAATCAAAATTAAAAGTTAAAGTATTAGAAGTAGTTAAGGAAGCTAAAAATAAAGTTGATATTTCAGAAGCTAGTATATTAGTATCTGGTGGAAGAGGAATAGGTTCAGCTGAAAACTTTAAAAACTTAGAAGCTTTTGCTCAAGAAATAGGTGCAACAGTTTCAGCTTCTAGAGCTGCTGTAGATGCAGGATACATAGAACATGATAGACAAGTTGGTCAAACAGGTAAAACAGTAAGACCAGACATTTATTTTGCTTGTGGTATTTCAGGAGCAATCCAACACGTTGCAGGGATGGAAGAATCTGAATTTATAGTTGCTATAAATAAAGATGAAGGAGCTGCAATATTTGAGATAGCAGATTTAGGAATAGTAGGAGATGCAAATAAAATCTCTGCTCTATTAGGTGAAGAATTGAAAAAAATGAACGCTAATAAATAAATCTTTTATTCCTCTAGCTTAGGCTAGAGGAATTTTTTTATTTAGAGAGCTATTTATAAAGGTTCTTTGTCAACTGGTGTTGGTGGAGAAAAATAAAAAAATAAATAATGTTTTTGTTCCTTCAGCTTTATGCTGAAGGAATTTTTATTTTTGTTAAATTGCTATAAATTAAAATTCTATTTCT